>NZ_JBFAUT010000021.1:0-134329 GCF_040679475.1 Actinoallomurus sp. NPDC052274 | reverse complement strand
CCGGTCGACATCGTGCTCAACCTCGCGCCGACCGAGCCGGAGCGGCTGACAGCACTGCTCACCCTGATCCGTCCCGGCGGAGTGCTGGTGAACACGACGGTGTGGATGCCCGCGCCCTCCGACGAGCAGCGCGGCGTACGCGGCATCGACTTGTACGTCCGCAGCGACGCCGACCAGTTGGCGCGGCTGGTTGCACTGATCGACTCCGGCGAGCTGTGCGTCGACGTCGCCCAGCGCGTGCCGCTGGCGGAAGTGCCGGCGGTCCACGCCCAGGCCGCCACGGGCGCGCTGCACGGCAAGGTCGTCATCGTCGCGCCCGCCGCCTGATCCCTCGACACGCGGGTGGTCGCATCGCACCGGTCTGCGCCTCTCGCAGGGCAACCCGTACAACGACGGCGGCCACCGCGGCTACGCCGGCCACCCGCCCTCGCCCCGGCGTCGCGCTGACGCGCCACGGCGCCGGCGGGTCAGTCGGTTAGGTTACGTCCGGCGCGGCGCTTGGCGGACCGTGGCGGGGCGGCGCGCATATGTTCGCGGACCCGGGCCAGAACGTCACTGAGCGCGGTGAGGTCCCCGTCGATCATCGGATCGAACAACAACCGCCGGACCCGGTCGACGTGTCCGGGAAGCACCCGGGCGACCAGATCCCGGCTGGCGTCGGCAACAGTCACGATCACACTGCGCTCGTCATCCGACGACGGTGAACGGGTGATCAGACCACGCTTGTCCAACAACCCCGCCTGATACGTGAGCCCGCTGCGGCCGTACACGACGCCATCGGCCAGATCGGTCATCCGCAACCTGCCTCCGGCGCATCCACCAGCCGGGCCAGGATCTGGAACTGCACGTAGCCGAGGTCACCATCGGCACGCAGGTGCTCCTCCACCGCGTACTGCTCCGTCAGGAGGGTTCGCGGGCGAGCAGGCCGTCGACGAGGAGTTGCAGCATTCGGGTGGCCTGGTCGTTGTCGGCGGCGGTCAGCATGACGCCGGCCATGCTGGCGGAGACGTCGGCCGGTTGGACGTCGGCACGCAGGCTGCCGTCGGTTCGGCCGGCGTCGAGGATGGTGGCGATGGCGCCGTTGAGGTGTTCGCGGGTCTGGCCGGAGTTGATCGCACCGCTGGCGATCACCGCGCGCAGAGCTTCGGCCATGCCGCGTTTGGTGGCGACGAAGTCCTGGTAGCGGCGCATCCATTCGCGCATGGCGTCGGCCGGCGGGTGGTCGGCCACCAGCTGCCCGGCCATGGCGCACAGGCGGGTGAGTTCGCTGCGGTAGACCTCCTCGACCAGGGCTTCGCGGGACGGGAAGTTGCGGTAGAGCGTGCCGACGCCGACTCCCGCCTCGCGGGCGATGGTCTCGATCTTGACGGGGTCCGCACCGCCGGTGGTCAGCGCGCGGGTGGCGGCGTCGATGATGCGCTGCCGGTTGCGCTGGGCGTCTTTGCGCGCGCCGGGGCGTCGCTCGAGCTCGGAAACCGCAATCACCTCACAAGCGGAATCGATTCCGCTTCTGCTAGGGTCAGTCTGAGTTAAGCGGAATCGGTTCCGCTTATTGTCATCGTATCCGGAGGGTCACGACCATGACCACATCCCATGCGTACGCGTACGGCAAGCTGGGTGATCACGACGTCCTGCGGGTCGGCTTCGGCGCCATGCAGCTGGAACGCGCCGACCCCGCGGACGCCGTCGAGGTTCTGCGCCGCGCGGTCGAACTCGGCGTCGACCACCTCGACACGGCCCAGTTCTACGGCCCGGTCAACGACCTGATCAGGACCGCCTTGCATCCGTACGCCGACCGCCTGCGGATCGTCACCAAGGTCGGCGCGGTGTCCCATCCGACCGAGCGACTGGTCGCCGCCCAGAAGCCGGCGCAACTGCGGGCGCAGGTCGAGGAGAACCTGCGCACTCTCGACACCGAACACCTCGCGGTCGTCAATCTCCGCCGGACCGACACCCCGCCGGGCATCAGCGCCACCGGCGACCAGGTGGTCGACCTCGACAGCCAACTGGCCGAACTGATCGCCCTGCGCGACGAGGGCAAGATCGGTGGCATCGGACTGAGCCAGGTCAGCCTCGCCCAGCTGCGGCAGGCCCTTCCGGCCGGCATCGTCTGCGTGCAGAACCTCTACAACGTCCTCACCCGTGGCCAGGAGGACGTGCTGACCGAGTGCGCCGAGCACGGCATCGCCTGGGTGCCGTACTGCCCGCTCGGATCGGCCTTCGACTGGCTGCCCAGCGTCACCGACAACCCGGTGGTCATCGCGCACGCCGAGCGCCTCGGCATCACCCCGGCTCAGGCCGGACTGGCCTGGCTGCTCGCGCACAGCCCGGCCGCCCTGCTGATCCCCGGCACCCGCGGCCTCAGCCACCTGGCCGACAACGTCGCGGTCACCCGGATCGAGCTGGACCGGGAAGCGATGACCGCCTTCGACGCGCTGGACCAAGACGCGTCCGTCTGATCGCTGAGATCCGCCGACAGGTCGCCCGGGGTGCCGCTCAGCGCTGCCCAGGTGACCAGTGGCCATCGGCGCCGGAGCTTTACAGCAGGTGATCTCGCGGGGCTACGCGGGAGGCAGGAGTAGCCCCGCGGGCGGATCCGTGGCGATGTCCTTACCGAGGCCGCCCCGGCGGCCGGAGAAGGTCGCGTCGCTGAAGTCGACGGTGCCGCCGGAGAACTCCGCACCGGTGAAGACGATGGTGGCGCCCGAGAACTCCGCGTCGGTGAAGTGGAGGGTGCCGCCGGACAATGTCGCGTCGGTGAAGTCGAGAGTGCCACTGGAGAACGTCGCGTCGTTGAAGTGGGCGGTGGTGCCGGAGAACTCCGCGCCGCTGAAGTCGACGATGCCGCCGGAGAGCGCCGCGCCCGTGAAGTGAACGGCACCGCCGGAGAACTCCGCGCCCGTGAAGTGGAGGGCGCCGCCCGAGCATGTCACTCCGGTGAAGTCGATGGAGGCGCCGGAGAACACCGCGGTGATGAAGTAGTGGGTGGCACCGGAGAATGTCGCGTCGCCGAAGTGGACGGTGCCGCCGGAGAACACCGCGGAGACGAAGTGGACGGGGCCGCCGGAAAATGTCGCGCCCGTGAAGTCGATGGAGGCACCGGCGAACCTGGCACCGGTGAAGTCGACGGTGGCGCCCGAGAACACCGCGCCGGTGAAGTCGACGATGCCGCCGGAGAACACGGCGTCGCGGAAGTCGACGATGCCACCGGAGAACTCCGCGCCGCTGAAGTCGCCTCCGTCGAAGCGGGCACCGGTGAAGTTGAAGTCATGGCCTCGCCAGGAGACCCGAGCGTTGTCGCGCAGGTGCGCGGTGATGATCGAGATGACGGTGTGGTTCACCTCCTGGCTGCCGCCGAAGGCCAGCTGTTCGGCGGCCGGAGGGCCGGCCTCCGGGGCAGGTTCGTAGGGCATCCGCAGATAGGCGCACAACTCGTCGATGCAGGCCTGCCGGCCGTCCTGCCAATCGTCGGCCAGACCGGCCAGCGCGTACACCCCGGCCAGCCGCACCGCGGTGTCGGCGTGTCCAAGCCGTTTTGTCGCCCTGGCGAACCGTCTGTTGAACACCCGCACCCGGTCATCCTCTCCGCACCGCTGCTCCGATATCTTCCCGTCTTCGGCGAGACACCGTTCGCGGAAGTCCATCACCAACGAACCTCAGCGCGTCCCGACGGGACGGCACGTGACCGTATCGACGGCTCGGGGGGGGAATCCGTAGCGTCCAGGGCATGACTGATCGCCGCGTTGAAAATCCCGCCCTGACCCGCCGGAGTGTGCTCGGCGGCGCCGTCGCGCTCGGTGCGGGAGGCGCCCTGACCACCGGCATTCCCGCCCAGGCGGCCGAGCCGTCCGGGCTCGAAGGCCGGATCGACGCCCTCGCCGGACGGCTCGACGCCGGCCTGATCGCGCTGCGCCGCGACATCCACCGCCACCCCGAACTGGCGGGCGGCGAGGTCCACACCGCCGCGCTCGTCGCGGACCGGCTGCGCGCCGCCGGCCTGGAGGTGACCACGGGCGTGGGCGGCCACGGGGTCGTCGGTGTGCTGCGGGGCAGGGGACGCGGCCGGACGGTCGCCTACCGGGCGGACATGGACGCCGTGCCGCCAGACTCGCAGATCAACGGCGGTCCGGATCCCGCGCACGTGTGCGGCCACGACCTGCACACGACGATCGGCGTCGGGGTCGCCGAGGTGCTGGCGCGCCTGCGGACCCGGCTCCACGGCCGGGTGGTGTTCCTCTTCCAGCCGGGAGAGGAGGCCCTCGCCGGGGCACAGGCGATGATCTCCGACGGCGTGCTGGAGCGGACGAGGCCGGACGAGATCCACGCACTGCACTGCGGCCCCTTCCCGGTCGGCACGTTCGCGGTCACGCCAGGCACCGGGTTGCCGGGTCTGGACCACGGCGACATCACGCTGACCGGGCCCGGTGCGTCCGACCGGGCCGAGCGGCTCGTCGCCGACCTCAGCGCGCTGTCGACGGTCACGCCTCCGCAGACGTCCGCCGACCTCGAACGGCTCATCCGGGAGGTGGAGACGCCGCACGGTCCGCTGGCCCGGTTCGTCTGGATGAGGGCCGGCGCGCGGCCCGCCGCCAACGGTGACGTCGAGGTGCGCGCGGCGTACCGGTGCTGGCCGCAGGAGCGCGTCCCGGAGATCCGCGACCGGTTGCGCCGCCTGACCGGCCGGTACCCTTACGCCCGCATCGAGTTTCCCGCCGACGCGTTCCCGGCGATGGTGTGCCCGCCGCGTCCGGGACGGGAGGTTCGCGACTACCTGGAGCGCAGACTCGGCCGTCCGGCCGTCACGACCACGCACGCGGCGATCCCGTTCAGTGGCGAGGACTTCGCGCTGTTCCTCCGCCGCGTTCCCGGGACGTTCAGCTTCCTCGGCGTCCGGCGGCCCGGCGCGGACATCACCACCGCGTACCCGCACTTCGGCGCCTTCGACCCGGACGAGCGCGCCATCGGCGTCGGCGTCCGCGCGATGGCCGGCTGGCTCGCCCATCGCACCGGGATCGGGCACCCTACGGCATAGCGAGCGCGTCGCGGCCCGCAGTCGGGCAACGGCGCGGCTGCACGGAACGCTCGGCCTTCACCGTGCCCGGATGCCGTCGAGGATGAGCGCGATGACGTCCGCGGACTCCGTTTCGACCTCGGGGGATCGCCACTCCGCGGCATGCGTCGGATCGTGGAAGCGGCTGGTCGCGTTGAAGATGGCTCGCGCGAGCGTCTCCGGCTCACCGGCCGCGAAGTCGCCGCCGGCGATGCCGTCGACGACGATCGCGCGGATCTGGGCGAGCAAGAAGCCGACATGGGCGGAGGACACGGCGCTGTGCTCTCCCGCCAGCACCCGGAAGGTGGCGAACAGCTCCGCGTCGTCCCTCGCCTTGGCCCATTTCGTGGCGAACATGGTGGTGAGCAGGACCCGTAGCCGGTCGGGTGGGGACAGGTCGGAATCCCGCATCGCCGCGGCGAGATCCTCTTGCACCCGGTCGAGCCAGCGCCGTATCACGGCCTCGCGCAGCGCCGCCTTGGACGGGAAATGGCGGTACACGCTCCCGTGGCTCACTCCCAGGAGCCGCGCGACGTCGAGCACCGTGGTCTTCTCCGGGCCGTGGCGGCGCAGGACCTCCTCGGTGGCCGACACGATCGTTTCCGCGTCGAGTGGCTCCCCGCGCAATCGGATCTCCCTGTCGAACTGGTACGAGGCCGGCGCTTCGCGGCTGTCGCGCCCGGTCACAGGCCTCCGCAGCGGAGAACGTACGTCAACGAACTGACGGACGTCAAAGTCTGTCAGCGCATCTTCCACCACTCTCGATTGCGATGACAAATATTGACATCTGTCATTCCATGTTCGTACGGTGTCGGTCCCACGGTTGCCCGCCGACGTGATCGCACCGAGGAGACATCATCAGTACCCCTACTGCTTCGTTCGCCGGCCGTACCGTGTCCCGGGTCGGCTACGGCGCGGCCCAGCTCGACCGCCTCCGTGACCGCCCCGGCGAGGCCGTCGCGCTGGTGCGCCGCGCGGTCGAGCTGGGCGTGAACCACGTGGACACCGCCGAGTTCTACGGATTCGGCTTCGCCAACGCCGTGATCCGCCAAGCTCTGCGCGCGGAGGACGGCGTTCTGGTCGTCACCAAGGTCGGCGCCGACCCCGACCCGGGCGGGCGTCTGCCGCTGCGGATCGCGCAGCGGCCCGAGCAACTGCGGGCCAGCGTCGAGGACAACCTCCGCAGCCTCGGCGTCGACCGGCTCCCCGTGGTCAACCTCCGCCGCCTCGACTGCGGCCCCGGGCTGCGTGCCGAGGGCGACCAGGTGGTCGACCTCGACGATCAGCTCGCGGTCATGACCGCGCTGCGCGACGAGGGCAAGATCGGCGCGATCGGCCTGAGCAGCGTCACCCTCGACGGCCTGCGCCGCGCCCTGCCGGCCGGCATCGTCTGCGTGCAGAACGCGTACAGCCTGGTCTCCCGCGCCGACGAGGACCTGCTGCGGCTGTGCGCGGCCGAGGGCATCGCGTGGGTGCCGTTCTTCCCACTCGGCGGGGCCTTTCCAGGTCTGCCCAAGGTCACCGAGGAGCCGGCCGTGCACACCGTGGCCGAGTCGCTGGGCGTCACGCCCTCCCAGGTCGGCCTCGCCTGGCTACTGCACCACGCCCCGAACGTACTGCTCATACCCGGCACCGCCGACCCCGCCCACCTGGAGGCCAACATGGCGGTCGGCGAGCTCACCTTCGACGACGCCGCCCGCGCCACTCTCGACGCCGTCGAGTCCCGCTCCAGCGAAGTCCCGATCGGCCAGGCGGAGAGGTGACAGCGTGCGGACAGGCACCGGAATGAACACCCTTTCTCGCCCTGGCACCCCTAAGGACGGATCATGAAGGCGATCGTCTATCGCGACAGCGGCGGCCCCGACGTTCTTCAGCTCGCCGACCGTGACCTGCCCGTGCCCGGCCTCGGCGAGGTTCGCGTCCGGGTCGCCGTGTCCGGCGTGAACCCGACCGACTGGCAGGCCCGCTCCGGCGCGACCGGCCCCAAGAGGTTCCCCGAGGTCACTCCGCACCTGGACGGCGCCGGCACGATCGACGCCGTCGGTGAAGGGGTCGACCAGCGCCGGGTCGGTCAGCGGGTCTGGCTGTTCATGGCCACCGCCGGGCGGCCCACCGGCACCGCCGCCGAATTCACCGTCGTGCCCGCCGAGCAGGCCGTGCCGCTGCCCGACGAGGTCGGTTTCGACGCCGGCGCCGCACTGGGCGTTCCCGCGCTCACCGCGCACCGCGCGCTCACCGTCGCCGAGGACGGGCCGCGCCGTCTGCGGCCCGGCGCGCTCGACGGCAGGGTGGTGCTCGCCGCGGGTGGGGCCGGGGCGGTCGGGCACGCGGTGATCCAGCTCGCCCGATGGGCCGGTGCCACCGTGGTCAGCACGATCAGCGGCCCGGAGAAGGCCCGGCTGGCCACGGCCGCCGGCGCCCACCACGTGATCAACTATCGCGAGGGCGACCCGGCCGCCGAGATCCGTGAGATCGCCCCGGACGGCGTCGACATCGTCACCGAGGTGGCGCTCGGCGCGAACCTCGCACTGGACCTGGCCGTACTGCGGACGCGCGGCACGATCTCGACCTACGCCAACGACGGCGGCAAGCCGGTCGAACTGAACGTGCTGCGGAACATGGTGCTGAACGCACGCTTGCAGTTCCTGGTGCTCTACACCGCCGGTTCCGAGGCGCGCGCGGCGGCCGCCGAGGACGTCGCCGCCGCGGTCCGCGACGGCGCTCTGCCGGTCGGCGAGGAGCACGGCCTGCCGCTGGTCCGCTTCCCGCTCGACCGCACCGCCGACGCGCACCGGGCGGTGGAGAACGGCGCGGTCGGCAAGGTCCTGGTGGACCTTACGTTGTGACGTTTCGGAGATCGTGCGCTCAGCGTCGGGCCGTCCCGGCTCGACCGGGTTGACGAGGGGAAGACCGGCGACGCCGACCAGCCCGGCCGGCCAGAGGGCCGCCGGGTGAACACCCTCGGCGAGTCGATGGTCGGGGATGCGGCGGTGCCATTCCTCCAGGACCGCCTTCATCTCCAGTCGCGCGAGATGGGCCCCAAGGCAGAAGTGCGGCCCGATGCCGAAGGCCAGATGGGGCTGGCGGCGGTGGAAGTCGATCGTGTCGGGCTCGGGATGCTCCGAAGGGTCTCGGTCGGCGACCGCGACGGCGACGTGGACGGCGGAACCCGCGGTGACCCGGTGGCCGTCCAGTTGCACGTCCTCAACGGCCACGCGAGGGAGGGTCAGGATCGGGCCGTCGATACGTAAGAGTTCCTCGATGCTCGAGACGAAGTCGCAGCGGCCCGCGTCGGCGACATCGCCGACCAGCCTGACGGCGAGCGTTCTGATCTCGGGCTCCATCGCCCTGATCCGGCGCGGGCTGAAGTGGGGCTGGAGCAGGCGTCGGTAGCGGGTGTGCTCGGGCGGGTCGAACGCGATCGGCGGCATCGGCACCGGGCTGCCCGCACTCTCGTAGGCCCGCTTGGAAGAGAAGAGCTCCGGATGCCGCAGGACGTACTCGGCCGTCTCCCGGGAGATGGCCGCCACCCCGGTGGTGCCCCTGGTGACCGGTCCCCGCTCGCGAATCGTGGCGTAGGCGGTGTCCCGGTCCTCGCTCACCGGGAGCCCTTCGATCGAAAGAGGCTGCTGGGCGCCGACTTCACCATGATCGGTCATCGGGAGGGTCCTCACTGTCGCTGAAGCCCCGGCTCGGATGAGCCCTAACAAGCGACCGATTGACTGAGATGCGCACTTCGTCAGGCGGCGAACACTTTCGGGTGCGTCGGCGAACGAAAGGTGACCCCCACCCGAGAGAGGTTCGGCATGAGCCAACGGAGCTGCATATGGCGGCTGTGATGCGAATGACCGGTGGACCCGGTACCGAGGTGACGGACGCCGAGATCATCCGGCTTTCGGCGCGGGAAGCGGAGCGCTTCGCCGAGATCTTCGACCGTTACTACGTCGAGATTCACCAATACGTCGCACGACGGCTCGGGGCGGCCCTCGCGGACGACGTGACGGCGGAGACCTTCCTCATCGCCTTCGACCGGCGGGAGCGGTACGACCTGACGTACCCGCTGGCCCGGCCGTGGCTGTACGGGATCGCCTCCAATCTCGTCTCCCGCCACCACCGGGCCGAGACCCGCCAGTACAAGGCGCTCGCCCGGCTCGGCATCGACGACACGGTCGACGGGCCGGCGGACCGGATCGAAAGTCGCATCGACGCCGAGTCCGCACGGGGGCTGCTGGCTTCGGCGCTGGCCGCGATCTCCCCCGGCGACCGCGACGTGCTGCTGCTCGTCGCCTGGGCCGGGCTGAGTGGTGAGGAGGCGGCGCGGGCGCTCGGTGTTCCGGCCGGCACGGCACGGTCGCGACTGCATCGAGCCCGCAAGAAGGTACGCGCCGCGCTGGGCGGCGCCGACCCCACGACCGTTGCAGAGGAGGCGTGATGGATGAGCTGAAGATCCTTCGAGACGCGTGGGGTGACGCCGACGCGCCCTCGCAGAGCGCTCACGCGCAGGCGCGGGCGACCTTGCTGGCCAGGGCCGGTGGACAGACGCAGGCGTCGCGGCGGAGGCGTCGCGGGTTCCGGTTGCCGAGGATCGGCGTTCGGCTGGCGATGGTCGGCGCGCTGGCGGCGGCCATCGCCGCCGGGGTGACCGTCGTGCAGAACTCCGGCGGAACGGACAAGGACGGAAGACCTCGATCGATGCTGCCCGGCATTCCCGCCGGGCCGGTCGCCAACGCCGCGGAAGCGTTGGACCGGGCCGCCGCGGCGGCCGACTCCCGTCCCTTCACTCCTCCGCGACCCGATCAGTGGATCTACATCGAGCTCCGTATTCGGACGACCGCCAAGGAGAGTGGTGTGGCGACCGGTGGCCCGTACCGGACCATCGTCCGGCGCTCCTGGGAGCGGGGCGACGGTAAGAAGAGCGCCAGGGTCGAGAACGGCCAGGTGAAGATCTTCAACGAGTTCAGCAGGACGGTCCCGCCGAGCGACTATCCGTCGCTGGCCGCGCTTCCCACCGACCCGGACGCGCTGCTCCGATGGGTCGACGCGCAGAACGGCGCGAAGCCGGGTTCGGAGGGGGCATACCAGTTTGACTTCGAGACGCTGAACGTGATTCTCCGGGAGAACCTCCTGCCGCCGCGGACGGAAGCAGCGATCTTCCGGGCCATGAAGAAGATCCCGGGCGTGGTCCTGGTGGACAACTCCGCCGACGCCGCCGGCCGGCCGGCGATCGCACTCGGCCGGATCGCCGAGGGCTGGCTCCATGAAGAGGTGATGCTCGACCCGAAGACCTACGCCTACCTGGGCGAAAGAGCCATCTCAATCAAGGGGCACACGAGCCGCGGGGCCGGCGATGACCCCACCGCGGCCGTCACGTACGTGAAGAAGGGCGTCCTGCAGAACCTGACGGTACGGACCGGCGCCGGGATCGTCGACGAACCGGGACGGCGCACCTCCTGACCGCGCTCCACCGGCTGCTGTGATCTTTGCGGGTCTCCGGACACGGACACCCGCAAAGATCCTCCGACCTCGGCGAGAGGGGCCGATCGGTGTCTCAGTCGGTGTCTTCGTCCATGTCGTCGGGGAGGTACTCGTTGCTGTCCAGGCGCTCCAGTTGCCGTTCCGCCGTCGGCTGCGTGGTGAGGTACGCGGCCTACGCCGTGCGGGCAGGCAACAGGTGGAGCGCGACGCGGAGGGCGGGAGGTCGGCGATTCGGCCGTCAGGCGTCGGGATTGCGCCGGACGATCGCGGTGTTGAGCGCCGCCGCGAACAGCGTCCAGCCGGCGTACGGCACCAGCAACGCCCCTGCGCGCCGGTCGACCCGCCAGGCACGGCGGACAAGTGAGAGGTTGGACAGGTTCAGCGCGGCGACGTCGGCCAGCGCGAGCCTCGGCCTGCGTGCCGCGAAGAACAGCGGCGTCCAGAGTCCGTTGAGCATGAGGTTCACCGCCAGGGCGCGGCCGAACCCCCGCGGGTCTCGGTCCAGTGCCCGCGCCCCGGCGTAGGCGATCAATCCGTAGAGCGGTGTCCACACCAGGGGGAAGGCGGAGCCGGGCGGCTGCCACGCGGGCTTCCGGAGCCGGGCGTACCACCGGGAGTCCGGGTCGGTGGCGAGGCCGCCGACCACCGCGGTGACGGTCACGGCGGTGGCGGTCTTCACGAGTGTCCTCACGGCCCGCCCTTACCCGCGGGGTAGACACCGTGGTAGGCGTCGACGCCGAAACCCGCGCACACCACCAGCCGTACCGGCACATCCAGACCTGCGACCGCCGCGAGACTCGTCATGTCCTCCTCCGGCGTGCCGATGCCGGCCTCGTCGCCGCGCATCAGGATGTCGGTGCCGCCGTCGACCAGCACGATCGCGTCGATGCCCAGTCGTCGTACCAGCGCTCGATAGGCGTCCTGGAGCGGGCGAACGCCCGTCCGGGGGAAGGCGTAGACCGTCAAGTCCATCCCCTGCGCGGCGAGCCAGCGCGCCAGCGTCCGCTCCGGGAAGTACCGGTCATGCCCCGCCGTCGCGGGCGTGATCGCGGCCAGATTCGGTTCGCACCAGGCATCCGCGTCGATCAGGTCGAGCGCGCTGAACGACAGGTTCGCCAGGTGCACGGACTTGCCGCTGTCCAGCAGGGCGAACGCCAGCGGAAGCCCCGCGTAGACGTCGAAGCCGCCGCCCGCGCCGGCCACCAGAACCCTTTCGGCGTCCTTCAGGGCGGCGAACAGCGGCGGTTCGTGCAGCGATGTCATGCCTCATGACCTTAGGCAGGAAGAAAAGGGGGGTGGAGTCGGATGTCCACCCGAGATACGGCGGCTGCCCCACGACGACGAGGCGGCCGGCCTCCTAACGTCGACGGCGTCCAGATGACGTGTCCCGAGAGGGGGTGGGATCGGTGAGCGGTCCCGTCGAGATCATCCTGATCATCGGTGCGGTCGGCTACATCCTGGCCCGCCGGCTGCTCGGCGAGCCCGCCGAGGCCAAGCGCATGCTGCTGCTCCCCGCCGTGCTCGCAGGAGTCGGGCTCACCGATCTGGCCAAGGTGCCCCAGTCCCCGGTCTCCATCGGATTCCTCGTCGGCACCACCGCGCTCAGCCTGGTGCTGGGCCTGCTGCGCGGCGCGAGCATCCGCGTCTTCGACACGGATGGCATCGTCTACCTGCGCTACACGGCCACGACCGTGGTGTGGTGGGGGATCAACCTCGCGGTCAGATTCGGCGCGAGCGTCGTGCTGGGCGTGGTGGACCCGAGCGCCGAGCATGTCGGCAGCAGTGGACTGATGCTCACGCTCGGTGCCGGCATGGTGGTGGAGGGGCTGGCCGTGCTGTCCAAGGCGGTGCGGACCAGCGGCCGGGTCGTGTGGGCGAAGGGGCGTGACGGCGCACCGCACACGATGTCGTCCCTGCTGGACGGGTTGCAGGAGAAGGTGCAGACCACCGACTGGTCCCGGACACGCCGTCCGCGTCGGCGCGGCGGCCTCGCGGCGCTGATCGAGGACGTGCGCGACCTCGACTTCCGGCAGCCGTACAACGACCGTTCCGCCCCGCGGCGCGGGCCGCGACCGGACAGCCGCGGCTTCCCCGAGGATCAGGCGCGGGACACCGACCCGCGTCACCGTGGCCGATGACCACGACCGGCGTAGGCGGAACAATGTCCGGCGATGAACGCCGAGCCTGACGACACACGCCCGGCCGGGGTCCCCACCGACGACGCGCCGGCGGGAATCCCGGCGCGCTTCGCCGACGAACTGATCCGCCCGTTCGTCATCGGGACCATCTCGGTGCTCACCTTGATCCAGCTCGTCGCGCATCCGCCGGCCCGGCTCCCCTGGCTCACCTGGGGCCTGGTGGTGGTCGCCATCGCCACGGGGGTCGCGCCGTCGGTCCTGCCCTGGCGTCGCCTGCCGGACCGGGCGCAGCTGACGCTGGTGTCGGTGTTCATGGCCGCCGGTGCGATGTCGTTCTCGTTGGCGAAGGACACGGCGGCCCCGGCATTGGTGCTCCTCGCCTCCGTCACCGCCGGCGAGAAGCTGGCCTCCCGGCGGGCCGCGGTCACCATCGTCGGAGCCGGGACCGCCGCCACGGCCGCCGTGACCTGGGTCGCCACCGCCCTGCACCTGCCGCACGAGTCGCCGTGGTGGATCTCGCTCATCGTGGGCCTGCCCCTCTACATCGGCCTCGCGCGCCGGGAGCGGGCCGACGCGCTGGCCATCGCCGACCTCGCCGCCCGGCAGAGCCGGCGCGCGGCCGCGTCCGAGGCTCGGGAGGCCGCGCTGGAGGAACGGGGGCGCATCGCCCGGGAGATTCACGACGTACTCGGCCACGCCCTGTCCGGCATCGCCGTGCAGTTGGACATGGCCGACGCCCTGCATGCCGCGGGCCGTGGCCAGGACGCCAACGAGGCCGTACGGCGAGCACGAGCGCTGGCGGTGTCGGGGATCGGGGAGACCCGCCGCGCGATCCACGCGCTGCGCGAGGACACGTTGCCGCTTCCTGAGACCATCGCCCGTATCGCGCGCGGGAGCACGGCCGGATTCGAGGTCCAGGGTGAGCCCGGCGAGGTTCGGGTCGAGGTCGCCCAGGCCGTCATCCGCACCGCGCAGGAGGCGATCACCAACGCGCATCGGCACGCGCCCGGCGCCGAGGTGCGCCTGCTGCTCGACTACACCGACCGGCCGATCCGGCTCACCGTCACCGACACCGGAACGGCCGCGCCCGGCGCCCGGCCGAACCACTCGGGCAGCGGGATGGGCCTGGTCGGGATGCGCGAACGTGCCAGTCTGCTCGGGGGCACGCTGTACGCCGGCCCCACCGAACCGCCGGCCCCGGGCTGGACCGTGCGATTGGAGTTGCCACGATGACGTCGATCCGGCTGTTGGTCGTCGACGACCAGGCCGCGATCCGGGACGCGCTCGCGGTCATGCTCGACCTCGACCCGGACATCACCGTCGTCGGCACCGCCGCCAACGGCGAGGAGGCGGTCACCGCGGTCGAGGAGCACGACCCGCAGGTCGTCCTGATGGACCTGCACATGCCGGTCATGGGCGGAGTCGAGGCCACCCGGCGGATCCTGGCCGTCCGGCGCGGTCTGCCGGTCGTGGTGTTGACGACGTTCGAGGACGACGAGTCCATCCTCGCCGCGCTGCGCGCCGGCGCCCGCGGCTACCTCACCAAGGACTCGGACCGTACGAAGATCGTCCAGGCGGTGCGCGGCGCACACGCCGGGCAGGCGGTCCTCGACCCCGACGTGCAGTCGCGGCTGCTCACCCTCGCGACCCGCGCCCCCGCGCCCGAGCCGGACACGCCTGTCCCGCTGACCGCGCGCGAACGGGAGGTCCTCGACCTCATCGGCCAGGGCCTGCGCAACCACGAGATCGCCCGGCGCCTGTACATCACCGAATCCACCGTGAAGACCCACATCAACAATCTGTTCGCCAAGGCCGACCTGCACTCTCGCGCCGACGCCGTACGGTTGGCCCTCACCCTCGCCGGCGGAAAGGAGAACGGACGCTCGGTGTGATCCACGCGCGCTACGACCTGAGGGCCATCGTGGCGAGGTGGCGGGCGATGCCGTTGGTGTCGGTGGCTTGCACGTTGCTGAGCACGACGACCTCGATGTCGTCGTCGCGCAGGTACATGTTGCTCGCGGCGTAACCCTGGAGCAGACCCGGGTGGTACACGAGTCGGTGCCCGTCGAGCCGGTCGATGAGCCAGCCGAAGGCGTACGCGCTCGACGGCAGGTTGAGGCAGCCGCCGGGCGGGCATGGCGCCTGCGGCGAGAACGCCTCGTCGACGGTGGCGGGTGGTGCGACCAGGTCGGCGCCGAACGCCCGGTCCCAGCGGGCGATGTCGTCGGTGTTGGAGTAGATGCCGGTCGCGGCGAACGCCTGGGAGCCGTTGATGGGCGGAGCGGGTGACCCGACCGTGAAGTAGCCCTTCGCGTGCCCGGGAGGCCCGTAGCCCCTGCTGTAAGTGGTGTGCCGGAGGTGCAGCGGGCCGGTGATCTCGTCCTGCAGCACGGCGCCGTACGGCCTGTGCGTCACGCTCTGAATGATCGCCCCGGCCAGGATGTAGCCGGAGCTGCTGTATTTCCAGCTGGTGCCGGGCGTGAAGTCCAGGGGCAGGTTCACGAACCGCTGGATGATCTCGCGGGTCGTGGTCGGTTGCGAGAGCTTTTCGTAGAAGCCGGGCAGATTCTGGTAATCGGGGATGCCCGAGGTGTGGACGAGGATTTCGCGGATCGTGATGGGCTGCCACGCCGCCGGGCAGGCGTCAATGTACGTCGGGATGAGGTACGGGCAGATCGGGTCGTCCAGGCCGAGCAGCCCACGGTCGCGCAGCTTCAGCACGAGCATCGCGGTGAACTGCTTGGTGACCGAGGCGATCAGGAAGACCGTGTTGGGACGGACGGGTATGTGTCTCTCCTCGTCGGCCTCGCCGGCGGCGAACCGCACCAGCACCCGCCCACGCCGGACCACCAGCGCCGAGCCGGTGAACTTCTTCTCCGCCGCCAGATCCCGCAGGTACGACCGCATCGCCGCGCTCAGGTCACCCGACGGAGATTCGGGAGCCGAGGCCGAGGAGGAGCCGGTGGCGGTGGATTCCTGTTCCCCGTGACCCTGTTCACCGTGGCCCTGTTCGCCGTGTCCCCGCTGCTGCGCGTGGCTGTAGCCGCTGTTGGAGTTGCGGTTTCGGATTCTGCCTTCGAGCCGTTCCCGCGGATTGTTCCGGTTGACGTCGCGGCTGCTCGATCGACCGCTGTTCGGCCCGCAGCAACCACCGTCGGAGATGACCTCTTCGGCTGCGCCCGCCGCGGCGTCGGCCCGGTGAGCAGCGCCCGCGGCGAGGGATGCGCTCCCAACGAGAACCGCGCCGGACATGACAATCGCCATGCTCTTCGGAAATCCCATGGAGCAACCGCCTCGGCCGAAGTAATCGAAACAAAGGACCGGATCGGATCTTTCGCCGATAACCAGGCCGGCGGCGACGATTGCCCACGTCAAGGGATTACTGCCCTGACTTAATGCCGCATGATCCGCTGACGTCGTCCCCTTGGCCGACTTCGGCGAAACGGCGAGAGGTGAGACTTGGCGACGAGCCGACGCTCTCGATGGTCCTCGAATACCTGCGGAATGAGTGGTGCCGACCGGCTCGGGTCCTCGGGCGGTCTCATCCCGCGGCGGGCTCGGCGGCTTCCTTCCGGGGAGCGTCGCGCCCGTACGGGGTCAGCGCACGCAGGCCCGCGCCGCGCATGGGGGTCTTCTCGGTCAGCTCCGTGGGGTCGATGCCGAGCGGCTCGCCCGTGTCGATGCCCTCGGTGGCATCGTCCTCGCCCCATTCGTCGTCCAGGGTGACCCTTTGCTCCCACATGACGTCGCCGCCCTTGGCGCAGGCCCACGCCTCCGTACCGGCATGGCCGCGCCCGGCGAATCCCCAGGCGACGCCGAACCGCTCGCTCAGCCGTCGCAGGACGTCGCGCGTCTGCGCGTACCACTCGTCGTCCCATGCCGGGTAGCACCAGCCGCTGACGATGAGAGTCCAGCCGTCGACCTCCGGGGTGATGAACGCCTCGGCCCGCTGGGTGTGCTCAACCGGTGGCACCGTCCACCATGAACCACTGGCGACGGCCAATCCCAAATCGAAGTACATCGGACCGGGGTCGGCGAAATCCAGGATCTCCAGGATGGCTTTCTGGTCATCGCCGGGAACGGCGATGCAGCTGTTCTCCCAGATCATCTGGGGACGGTCGGCGACGGCCTTCGCTCCGAGATAGCGTCGCCAGAGATCCTGGTCCTTTCGTGACAGGACCTCGGGCCCGCCGATGTTCATCATCGCGCTGAAGGCGTTGGCGCGGTACGCGCCCGGACCGGACTTCCGCACCTCACGCAACGCGTCCAGCACCCCGGGCCCCAGCTCCTCCAGCGCCCAGATCGCTCGTTGCTGTACGGACGGGTCCGGATCGCCGAGCAGCGGGATCAGCGCGCCGGTCGCCGGCAGCGCCTTCGCGCCCATTCGCTGCAGGCAGAGGGCCGCGCACTCCCGGACGTCGGCCGTGGGATGCTCGAGTGACTCCAGGAGACGGTCCCAGTACTCACCGAAGAAACCGCCGAACGTCCAGCGAACCCTTCGCGCCGGCTCCTCCGGCAGGTCGGTGGCGACCGCGTCACGAATCGCGCAGAACGCCGCGTCGCCCAGCTCTCTCAGCAGAGAGCCCGCCCGGGCCCAGTCGAGCGGCGACTCCTCATCGAGGAGTTCCGCCATCAACGCCGGGACCCCGGCGTCACCGAGCTCCTTGAAGGTGTTCCGGGCCGGCCTCCAGAGCGCCTCATCCGGCGATGCGAGGTCGCTGATCAGTCCGTCGAAATCCACTTCAGTGATTATGTCGCCGCGCAGCGAGCACGTCACATGCGTCTCGTGACGGGATGAATGGCGTGGGATCGGCTGATCGCGGCGGGCCTCCGACCCTCGGGACCGCGCGCTCGGCCACCCAAGGTGCCCGGGCGAGAGTGACACCGATCACCTTCGCGCGTCCGGCGCGGGAGGTGAAGCCGTGGAGTAGCGGTCGTTGCTCCTGGTCCGAAACGGGAACCCAGTCCTGCGGGCGGTGCGCGCGGTGGAGCCGGGAGAGGTCCGCTGCGAAGACGGCCACCGCCCGCAGGTGTCACGGAGCCAGATCGTGGAATTTGATCTTCGTGCTCGCAGCGACACCAGTGGACCAGTGGTCGGCTCCCGGCGCCCGGCGGAGACCCGACCTCGTAGATCAGGGCCGCCACCCGACAGCGCCTTCCCGGAAGTCCGCCGGCAGGACGACGCCGCGCGGTTCCGTCGGCTCAGTCACACCACCACAGCGTCAAATCTGGCAGTCCGTGCCGTACGGTGCATGGGGAAGACTGAAGCCACAGATAGGAGGCGGAACCGGCGATGCCGAACGCTGAGTGCGCGCGGTGCGGCCACACCAATCCCGACGGTGCCCGCTTCTGCTCGAATTGCGGTGCCCCGCTCACCGGGGAGGTCCCGCCGATCACGAGTGAGCCGGGCGACT
The DNA here is from genome assembly GCF_040679475.1 of Actinoallomurus sp. NPDC052274. Taxonomy (NCBI): domain Bacteria; kingdom Bacillati; phylum Actinomycetota; class Actinomycetes; order Streptosporangiales; family Thermomonosporaceae; genus Actinoallomurus; species Actinoallomurus sp. NPDC052274. The sequence continues at coordinate 116,252 of NZ_JBFAUT010000021.1, read as the reverse complement.
CGACGTCCACGATGTCGCTGAGCGCGATCCAGGCGGCCGTCGAGGCGGAGCAGGACGAGGGGCCGGCACCCGATCACCGAGCAGTTGAGGCGCTCCCGCCCGACACCGCGCTGCTCCTCGTCAGAGGGGGCCCCAACGCCGGGAGCAGGTTCCTCCTCGACCGGGAGATGACGACCGTGGGTCGTCATCCGCAGAGCGACATCTTCCTCGACGACGTCACCGTGTCCCGCAGGCACGTCGAGTTCTACCGGCGCGACGGCCGGTTCTCGATCCGCGACGCGGGCAGCCTCAACGGCACTTACGTCAACCGCGAGCGCGTCGACGAGGCGCCGCTGTCCAGCGGCGACGAAGTGCAGATCGGGAAGTTCCGCCTGGTGTACGTCGGCAACGCCGCCCTCGAGAGCGCCCCTGCCGGCTCGGCGAGGGCCGGGAGTCCTCCCAAGCGCGGCTGGTGGGGCTTCTGGCGCCGGCGCTGACCACCCGGGTCTTCCGTACCCGATCGCCACAGCCGGGTCCGGCCGCGAACCGACCGTGTGTCGTCGCGACCCACTGGCCGGCCTGGGGCTGAAACGAGACCTGGCCGCTATCCGGACCGACCATGCTGAGGACCGCGGGTCGGCCATGGAGGGCGCGATGAGGTGGGGGCGGTGGGCCGCGCTGGCAACGGTTCTGTTCCTTGTCGCGGTCGGCTGCGGAGGCAATCGGGCGCGCCCGGCACCGGGCGCCCACACCGTCGTCGTCCTGCGCGCGGACGGCAGTGGCCGGGTCGATCTCTGGGTCGGCGGCGGCGTGCACGTGGACCGCGAACTGCGGGACCTGGGCCGGCGGGTGGCCGCCGCGCTGTTCCCGGGCAGAGCCCTCGGCCCGACGCGCGTCGAGCCGGACGCGGCCTTCACGTTCGCCCGTACAGAGGTCGCCCGGGCGTACCATCGGGGCCCACGCCCCGGCTTCGACATCGCCGGCGAGAGCGTCGGTCGCGTGCTGAAGGGCGCGGGATATCCCGGCTACACCTTGCGGCTCCGACCGCCCCGGGTCCGTACGTCGATCGGCGCCCGGACGCATCCGCCCGGTTTCGAGTACATCTGGCGGATCTCTCCGGGCGACCCGCCACCGACGGGCCCGATGGTCATGCGTCCTCGGCTGCTCCATTGGGCCGTCGAGATGGCGTTGCTTGCCGTCGCCTGCGCCGGGGTGCTGACGGCGTTCCTCAGCCGTGACGCACGGATCGGGTTCGGTGGGTGCGCGACCGGTTCGGTCGGCGCGGTGACGGTCCTGCTGACCGACCGCGCGTCCGGCGACGCGCTGGGCACGCTGGGCACGCTCAGTGGAACCCCGCTGACGCTGGTGACGAGCCTGCCCATGGTGGCGCTGCCCCTGGCGGCGCTCGCGGTGATCCGCCTCCTGCACCTCATCGCCCGACGATCGCAGTGACCGGCGCGGCCGCCCGTTCGAGACGGTGGAATCCGCTAGGCCGCCTGGAAGCTGATGGCGGGGAGCAGCGTCTCATGAACAGTGTGGATCTTGGCCAGGGCGTCCGCCGCGGCCGCCGGTAGCAGGTGGCGGCTGTCGCCGTTGACGCCATGGCCCATCTCGGGGGCGAGCACGCCCACCCGCTCCTCAGGGGGCTGGAGTCAGAAACGGAAGACGTGGCCACCGGTCGTAAGGGCGGCGACACAGGGGTTGCTGAATTCGTGCGTGTAGGTGACCAACAGCCCGCGCCAGTAACCGAGCGCGGATGCGGTCGTCGGATCGTAGTAACCGCCGCAGCCGCCCGTTTGGTCCGGCGGAATCCGCGAGATGTCGCCGCTCGCGGCGATCAGATCGTTGCACGCCGCGTCGGCGTTCGGGTGCGTGCCGCCGGTCGCCTCGCACCGGAGCGTCACGGTCCTGGTACCGATCAATGGGGAGGAAAGGCTCAAGGTGAGCGAGTCCAGCGCCGCGGAGGCAGGCGTGGCGATCGATATGGAGGCCGCGACCGAGCATGCCCCCACCGCCATCACGGTCATCAGCCGAAGAGAGCGCACGTTCCCCACCTTTCGCAGGGGCCGACCCGACTGAACGTCGACGTACTCCGGAAGCGCTCAGGGGTCCTCGCTTACGCACTCAAGCTAATTCGCGGTGAGACGCTTGATAAGTGGCTTTCATCGACCGGTAGTGGCCTCGGGGCCCGTTGGCTCCTTGAGCGCGAACCGGGTCACGCACTGGCCGGGTGCTCGTGGTGAACCCGGACACCGAACCCGTCGAACGCGTCTGCTCTACTGTCCGGATGGAGTATCCCCGGCTTCTCGACTGCCTTGAGGCGGACTTCACCCGGCTGCGGGCCGTCGCGGTGACCGACCTGGGCGCGGCGGTGCCGAGCTGCCCCGGCTGGACCGTCGCCGATCTGGCCCGCCACGTCGGGCAGGTCTACCTGCACAAGACCCTGGGCATGCGCGAGGGTGGCGAGCCCGACGAGTGGCCGCCGAAGGGGCTCAAGGACGAGGAGCCGCTCGCGCTGCTCGATCGCACGTACGCCGGCCTGCTGCAGGAGTTCGCCGCGCGTGCGCCGGAGGAGCCGACCGGCACCTGGTACGGCCCGGACCAGACCGTCGGGTTCTGGATCCGGCGGATGGCGCAGGAGACGGTCATCCACCGCATCGACGCCGAGCTGGCCGCCGGGCAGCCGGTCGCGCCGGTCCCGGCCGACCTCGCCGTCGACGGCGTCGACGAGCTGCTCAAGGTCTTCCTGGCGTACAGCGTCAACGAGTGGGGCGACTACTTCACCGACATCCTGGCGGGCGCGCCGGCCCGGACGTACGCGATACGGACCGACGGCGCGGCCTGGCGCGTACGAACGGCGCCGAAGCCGTACACGGTGGAGGACGGCGCCGGCGACGGCACGGCCGACGTGACCGTGAGCGGTCCGCCGACGGCGCTGCTGCGCTGGGTGTGGAACCGCGAGGCCGGCGACGAGCCGAGCGGCGTGACGGTCGAGGGCGCCCCGGAGGCGGTGGCGGAGCTGCGGCGCTGCATCGTCACGGCGACGCAGTGAGCCGGTCCCGCGACGCAGTGAGCCGGTCCGGCGTCGCCTGAGGTCCGCGCCACGGGGCGTCCGGGCGTCGGCATCGCGGCGATGGCGTGGTCGATCCGCGCGCGCGGTGGCGGCCGGCGGCCGATCGTGGCCGTCGCGCCCGCTCGCGCGTGCGAAGATCTTTTCTCCGGGCGTTTCGGTGAATTACGGTCTTGGCACCCACGAGCCAGGAGTCCGCATCGATGCGCAACTCGGTACGTACCGCCCTCGCCGCCACCGCGGCCACGCTCGGCGTCGCGGCGTGGTCGACGGCCCTGCCGGCGAACGCCGCACCCGCCTCCTCCCCCAGCCATCGGAGTGGTGCGCTGCACTCGCTCCGCGGGCCGGTGACGAACGAGAACTTCTACTTCGTGATGGCCGACCGGTTCAAGAACGGCGACCCGGCCAACGACACCGGCGGCCTGGGGAACGACCCGCTGGTCTCCGGGTTCGACCCCACGAACAAGGGCTTCTACAACGGCGGTGACCTGAAGGGCATCACCGCGAAGCTGGACTACATCCAGGGACTCGGGACCAACTCCATCTGGCTCACCCCCAGCTTCAAGAACAAGGCGGTGCAGCTCGAGGACGGCCCCTCCGCGGGCTACCACGGCTACTGGATCACCGACTTCACGCAGATCGACCCGCACCTCGGCACGAACGCCGACCTGTCGGCGCTGGTCAAGGCCGCGCACCAGCGGGGCATGAAGGTCTACTTCGACATCATCACCAACCACACCGCCGACGTCATCGGCTACAAGCAGGGGGCGCGCACCGCGTACGTCTCCAAGGATCAGCAGCCGTACCGCACGGCCGACGGGAAGCCGTTCGACGACCGGGACTACGCGGGCACCTCGACCTTCCCCAAGCTCGACCCGAACACGTCCTTCCCGTACACCCCGGTGCTCGACGACAGCGAGAAGCACCTCAAGGTGCCGGACTGGCTCAACGACGTCACGCTATACCACAACCGCGGCAACACGACCTTCACCGGCGAGGACGCGCAGTACGGCGACTTCTACGGGCTCGACGACCTGATGACCGAGAACCCGCGCGTCGTCCGCGGGTTCATGGACGTCTACGAGACGTGGATCAAGGACTTCGGCATCGACGGCTTCCGCATCGACACGATGAAGCACGTCAACGACGAGTTCTGGCAGACGTTCGGGCCGGGCATCGTGAAGTACGCGCGGGCGCACGGCAAGCCGGACTTCTTCATGTTCGGCGAGGTGGCCCTCGACGGCAGCGACGACGCCGCGAAGAGCCTCACCTCGCACTACACGACGCACGACAAGATGCAGGCGGTGCTGGACTTCCCCTTCCAGGACGCCGCGCGCGACTTCGCGTCCCGCGGCCTGGGCAACGCGGCGCTGGCACGGTTCTTCCAGAATGACGACTGGTACACCGACGCGGACTCCAACGTCTACGAGCTGCCGACGTTCCTCGGCAACCACGACATGGGACGCATCGGCTACTTCCTGACCAGCGACAACCCGGGCGCGAAGGACGCCGAGCTGGTGGCACGGGACCGGCTCGCGCACGAGCTGATGTACTTCTCGCGCGGCAACCCGGTCGTCTACTACGGCGACGAGCAGGGCTTCACCGGCACGGGCGGGGACCAGCTGGCCCGGCAGACGATGTTCGCCAGCAAGGTGCCGGAGTACCTCAAGGACGACCTGCTCGGGACCACCTCGACGCACGCGGTCGACAACTACGACACGAGCCACCCGCTCTACCGGACGATCAGCGAGCTCGCGGCGGTCACCAAGCGGCACCCCGCCCTGCGGAACGGCGCCGAGCAGGTCCGGTACGCCTCCGACGGACCCGGCGTCTTCGCGTTCTCCCGGATGGACCGCACTTCGCAGCGGGAGTACGTCGTCGCGCTGAACAACGGCACGACGGCGCAGTCGGCCGCGATCCCCACGTACGTCGCCGACGGCGGCTTCACGAAGGTGTACGGCACGGGCGCGGCGACGCTGCGCAGCAACGGCGACCGGACCCTGCGGGTGACCGTGCCCGCCCTGTCCGCGGTGGTGTACCTCGCCGACGGCCGGGTCCCCGCGGCCAAGGCCGCCCCGGCCATCACGCTCGACGCGCCCACGCCGGCGGAGGCATCGCACGGGCGCATGCACGTCGCCGCGAACGTCGCCGGGTCCTCGTTCAACGAGGTCACCTTCCAGGTCAAGGTCGGCAACGGCCCGTGGCAGCCGATCGGCACCGACGACTCCGCTCCGTACCAGGTGTTCCACGACACGAGCGGGTACCGGACCGGCACCCCGCTGCGCTACCGGGCGGTCGTGCTCGACAACGCCGGTCACACCCGCTGGAGCCAGGAGCGGTCGACGGCCGTGCCGGCGCCGGCGGTGACCGTGACCGCCCCGAAGGACGGCGGGACCGTCACGAACATCGACCCGGTCACCGTCCAGGCGAACGTCGACCCCGAGCGCGCGACGCAGTCGGTGAGGTTCGAGCGCAGCGTCGGCGGCGGGGCCTGGGAGAACCTGGGCACGGACACCTCCTCCCCGGCGTACACCGTCACCGATGACGTGTCGAAGCTGCCGCTGGGCACGCGGGTCCGGTACCGCGCCACCCTGCTCGAGCGCGGCGCGCGGCCGGTCACCGGCACCCCGATCACGGTGACCACCGCCGAGCCCAAGCCCGCTCGCGACCACGTGACGCTCGCCGGTTCGCTGCAGTCGGAGGTCGGTTGCGGCGGCGACTGGGACCCGGCCTGCGCGGCCAGCCGGCTGGCGTTCGACACGACCGACGGCCAGTGGCACGGCACCTTCACGCTGCCGGCCGGCGACTACGAATGGAAGATCGCCATCAACGACTCGTGGACCGAGAACTACGGCGCGGGCGGTGCCGCCGGCGGTGAGAACCTCAAGCTCAGCGTCCCGGCGGACGGCACGAAGTACCGGTTCACCTGGAACCAGGTCACGCACGTCCCGTCGGTCGAGAAGGTCTCCTAACCCGCGTCGCCCCCACTCGTACGCCGAGTGGGGGCGACCCCCGCCCGGTCGCGCGTCAGGCGCGCACGGACCCGCTGGTAACGGCTCGCCTTGGGCTTGGGGATGCGGTCGGGGGACCGCCGCGGGCGCGGCACGATCCGATCGGCCGGAACCGCCTCGTCGAGACGCGCGGCGAGGGACGAGCCGCCGATCCAGAGCGTCGGCTCGATCAGCAGCGAGAAGCCGTCCCGGCCGATCAGCCGCCGCGCGCCGTCCGGCCAGGCGAGCATCGCCTCGCACTCGGGGAACCGCACCGTCACGCGGCGGGAGGCGCTCTGGACCAGGCTGACGCCCGCCGGGCCGATGACGAGACGCTCACCGTCGACCGGCGCGTCGGCGCTGCGCAGGACCTGCCCATCGACCGCGTCGGCCGAAGTCCACGGTGCCGGATGGAACCGGGCGCCCGGCAGTTCCCGGCCGGGCGCCATCAGGAGGGCGGACCGGAACGCCTCGGCACCCACCTCCCGGACGGCCTCGGGGCTCACGGCGGCCAGGCTCGCCTCGAGGTCGCGGTCGCTGATCGGCTCGCCGCCGAACAGCTCGCGCCGCGCGTTGCCGTAAGCGGTGCCGGACGGTGAGTCGTGTCTGGCGGTACGGAGCCGGTCCACGATGTCGGTGATCTCCTGGCCGGACGCGGCCTCTTCCGCGGTGAGCCGGAAATGGAAGACGAAGGCGGAGACCAGTTCGGCGTGGTTCTCCGGCAGGCCGTCGGCGAACGCCGTGACATGGGCGACGTCGCGTCCCGCACGTCGTACGACGCCGCCGGGCTGTAGCTGATTCCCAGCTCCATCCGGAGTTTCTTCTCCAGCCGCCTGCCGAGCAACATCGTGTACGCCTGAGCCGCCACCGACCGGCCGACCATGGCGTTGGCCACCACGATGCGCTGCCGGGGCTCGGTGAAATACGCGGGTGTGACGGGCAGTGCGGATGAGGGCGCCGGTGGCGGAACGCGCTCGCCGGCCGGCAGGTCGAGGCGCCCGTCGCGCTGCACGTCCTGGCCCGGTTCCGGCAGATCCCGGTGTACGTCGCGGGCAGCGTGCTGGTGGCGGTCGGCATCGCCCTGACGGGAGTGGCCCACGGCCCCTGGGCGTACGCGGGGACCGTCGTGCTCTGGTCGGTCGGCGAGGCGACGGTCGGCGGCGTCCCCGGCGCGATCGTGGCGGGCCTGGCCCCGGAGTACGCCCGCGGCCGGTACCAGGGCGCGTTCCAGTGGACCTGGGGCATCGCCCGGTTCGCGGCCCTGTCGGTGGGCACCGGCGTGTACGCGGCGGCCGGGCCGGCCGTGGTGTGGTGGTTCAGCGCCGTGGCCGGCACGGCGGCGGCGCTGGGGGTCGGAGCGCTGGCGCCCCGGATCGCCCGCCGTCAGTCTCCGCCGCTGCCGCTGCCGCCGTCGCCGCTCGCTCCGCCCGCGCCCCCGGCCGCGCCCGTGCTGCCGGAGCCGACTTCGGCGGGCTGACCAGGTCCGCCGACGTTCCCCCACTCGAGGACCGTCCCGTCGGTCCGCACGGCGACCACGAAGTCGTTGCCCGCGGAGAGCTGGATGATGCCACGCGCCCAGCGCGGTGGCCTTGCCTGGCCGAACTCGTTCCGCCCCCAGCCGAAGGCGGTCCCGTCCCACCGGAGCGCGGCGACGAAACGATCGCCGCCGGAGACCTGCCGGAGACCGGAGATCCGGTTGGCGATGCTGACCTGGCGGAAATCGTCGGCCCCCCAGCCCACCAGCGTGCCGTCCCAGCGGAGGGCCAGGGCGAAGATGCCACCAGTGGACACGTCCCGCACCCCCGAGAGCCAGCGCGGGGGTCTCGATTTCCGGAACTCGTCGTTCCCCCAGCCGACGACCCTGCCGTCGGTGCGCAGCGCGATGCCGAAGCGGTCGCTGGCCGACGCGAGGATGATCCCGGAGAGCCGGCGGGCCGAGCTGACCTCGCGGAACCGGTCGTCGCCCCAGCCGACGACGGTGCCGTCCCACCGCACCGCGAGGGCCCATTCGGCACCGGCCGAGATCGACCGGACGCCGGTCAGCCAGCGCGGCGGGCTCGCCTTGCCGTGCTCGTTGTTCCCCCAGCCCACGACCGTGCCGTCGGTGCGCAACGCGATACCGAAGTCGCGGCCGGCGGAGATCGCGGTGATTCCCCTGAGCCGACGCGCGAGGCTGGACTGGCCGAACCGGTCGGCACCCCAGCCGACGACCGTGCCGTCCGTACGGAGCGCCAGCGCGAAGTCGTCTCCGGCGGAGACCGCCGTGATGCCGGAGAGCCGGACGGGCGGGATCGGCGTCGGGAGGTACCTGCCCGGGGCCGGCAGGGCCACGGCGGCGAACACCGGAGCCGGCACGCAGCACACCGGCAGGGCCGCGGCGGCGATCACCGCGGCCCACGGGCGCGGTCGCGTCCTCGGCTTCATGGTGCTCGGGCTCCCCGCGGGCAGGCCGCACGGACGGACGTACGGCGAGACGACGTGTCCGCACCATGCTTGCGCGCGGCCCCCGGGCGAGACGGCCGATCCGGGTCACGGCACCGTCAGCGGCAGGGAAACAAGCGGCCCACGCCGCGCCCCTGGCCGTCGACACGCGCGAGAGGCCGCCCTCAGGCCGGTGCGCTCGGGTCAGGCGGAGCGGGCGTGGCCCTCACCGGCGATCCGCGCCCCCGACTCGGGCTCGGTGCCCTCGCGGAGCGGGTCCGCCGGGCGACGGCCCCCACCGCGCCGCCACGCCTCGAACGCCGCCGTGGTGGCCAGCACGATGGCGGTGCCGAGGATCCACCCGGCGATGACGTCGCTGAGGTAGTGCACGCCCAGCAGCACCCGGAACAGCCCGGACACCACGCTGAGCACGGCGGCGGCCGCCCACGCGACCGCCCGCCAGGCCCGCCGCAGGAGCGGGAGCAGCACCAGCACGATCGTCGCGGTGCCCACCACCGTCATCAGCGCGTGCCCCGACGGGAACGACCCTCCGCCGGAGTGCGCGATCGGACTGGGCAGTACGGGACGCGTCCGGCCGACCGCCGTCTTGAGCGTCGCGCTCACCACCCCGGCCACCAGCACGTTCGTCGCCGCCCACAGGGCGAGTCGCCGCGCGCCCCGGTAGAGGAGCCACGCCGCGAGCACGAGGAGGATCGTCCGGAACACCCAGGGATGGAAGACGTACGCGGTGGCCCGCAACGGACCGACCAGCGCCCGGTGCCGCAGGACGAAGCCGTGGGTGTGCGTCGTGGCGGTGTCGTCCAGGTGCCGCAACGGCGCCCAGTGGACGTCGACGAGCGCCAGCAGGACGACGAACGGCACGACGATGAGGAAGACGGCGGCGCCGGCCAGGGTCAGTCTCAGCCCGAGACGCCCGTCCGGGCTGAACCGCCGGTAGGTCCACCTTCGCGCACGTTGTCGCCACATGCCGCAGCCCTACCCCCTGACCCCGCGCCCTATCGCGCCGCCGCCTCCCCGAGGAACGCCCGCGGCGGCGTCAGCGCCGCCCGGTGGGCGTCCGATGCGAACGACCGGCGTGGTGCCGGCCGGCGGCGGGGGTTCCCACGTCCTCCAGCCCGCTGCGGATGCGCGGCAGGTCCAGGAACCCCGAGACCAGGAGCGCCGCGCTCACCGCGGCGAGGCAGCCGCCGACCACGTCGAGCAGGTAGTGCACGCCGAGGTACATGCGGGCGAACGCCACGACGCCGGCGAACAGCACGCCGACCGTCATCGCGAGCGGCCGCAGGCGCCCGCGTACGAGCATGCCGACGATGAGGGCGACCGCGGCGGCGACGGTGGCGTGCCCGCTCGGGAAGCTCATCGCGTTGTCCGGCGGGATCACCCACAGCCGCCGCGGCGGGCGGTGCTCGGCGACCAGGGTCTTCAGGACGAACGCGATCGCCAGTGCGCCGATCATCAGGCAGGCGGTCAGCAGCGCGTCACGACGGCGCCGCGTGAACCACAGGACCACCGGCACGACGACCGCGACGACGACGCCGACCGCAGACTGCGCGACCAAGGTCGCGGCCTTGGCGACGAGGGTGAGGGCGGGGTTCCGCAGGGTCACGAGATGCTCGTCGACGCGGAGGTCCGCGCTGGTCAGCGCGGCGGTCTTGGCGGCCATGCCCAGCACCGCCAGGACGGCCAGCAGCAGTACCCCTCCGATGATCTTCGCCCGACTCGCCACGTCCTGCCCTTCCAGCCCACCGCGGGGTTCACCGCGATTTCACGATCAGGACACGTTAGCGCCGTGTTCGCCACGCTGCGCGCCAGACGCGACACATCAGGTAAGTGATCGGCGACACGGAGCGGAGCCCGAGGGGACTTTCAGCAGCGATTCATAGCCTTCTCACAGCCATCACAACGGCACCTCTCATAACTTCGGGCCATGACTACGGCCCTGACCGGATCCGACAGCCCGACGAAGCCGCCAACACGGCGGTTCTTCCCCTCGGACCCCTCGGTCCTTCTCCTGGTGGCGACCGTGGTGGTCGCCGTCGCGGTGGCCCCGTTCGAGCTGTCCAAGCTCTTCGGTCTGCCCGCGCACGCGCTGTTCCTGCACGTCCCGGTGGTGCTCGTGCCCATTCTGGCGGGCGTCGTCATCGCCCTGGCCGTACGCCCCGTATGGCGGGTCCGGTACGGCCTGGCGGCGGGCGTCTTCGGCATCGTGACGATGGCGGCGACCATCCTCACCGCCGGCGCCGGCGAGAAACTGCGGGACGAGCGGATGCAGCGGATGAGGCAGCCGCGCCCCGGCGGCGCCCCGGGCGGCCGTCCGGGCGGCGCCCCGCGCCGGGGCGGCGGCGGAGAGGGCGACCTCCTCGACCGGCACGCCGAACTGGGCTCGCAACTACGCCTGCTCGTGCTCGCCCTCGTCGTCCTCCTGGTCGTCCTCGTCATCCTCGCGCGGTACCGCGCGCTCGCCACCACGGAGGGTCTCCTCGCCGGTCCGGCCCTCGGCACCGTGGTGGCCGCCCTCGCCGTCGTGGCCGCGGTCGTCTCGGCGATCTGGGTGGTGCGGACCGGTCACCTCGGCGCCGAGATGACCTGGCACGAGGGCGGCTGAGCGGAGTCCGGGCCGCCCCGGCCCGCACCGAGACCCTCCCGAGTGAAGACGTCAGGGACCGAGCCGATCCGGACACGGCTCGGTCCCTGACCCGTTCGCGCGACGAGGCCGCGCCATGACGTGGGTGGCGGCGTCGCCACCTCTGCCTCCCCACACGTGTAGACCCGTCGCCAGTGGCAACATAGAGTCATTGATTGAGCACTCTTGGTAGTCGATTGGAGTCGGGTTGGCCTGGGGGCGGCGAGTGGAGGACGGTGCGCTCCGGATGGCACGCGCGGCCGCCGTCATCCTGTGGGCGCTGACCGTCACCGTCGTCCTCCTCGTGCACGGCGCCGCCCCGCATGGCGCGCACTCGGCGGCCGTGCTGGCGTCCATCCAGGCCGATCACCCGGAGGCGGACCCGTGCCCGGCCGCCCGGTCGACGGACCGGCTGCGCCCCGATCCGGGCGACGGCGGCCGTCCCGTGCCGTGGGGGCACTGCGACGCCGTCCTGCACCGGGCGCCCGCGCCGCCCTCCGGCCCGGGCGCCCAGCTCCTGCGCGGATGCGCCGGGCAGCCGACCTGGACGGGCGCGGACCCGCGCTCGACGACGCCCCGCCGGCCCGCGCGCTCGGCGCGGCACCGCGCGCACCCCGAAGCCGCCCGGCTGCAGGTCCTCCGCTGCTGATCCGCGGCCCGCCCGTACGCGGAGCAGGAGTGCCGCGCGTACGGGAGCACCGGTCCGCCTCACCCGTCTTCAGCGCGAAGGACTTGTCCCATGCAGTCATTGATCGACCATGCCCGCAGCTTTCATCAGCAGGTCGCGACCCACCGGGGGCGGCTCTCCCCGCCGCGGCCGGACCGCACGCCCCAGGCCGTCTTCGTCTCCTGCTCCGACGCCCGGGTCGTCCCCTCGCTGCTCACCGGCTCCGCGCCCGGAGACCTGTTCGAGCTGCGCACGGCGGGCAACGTCATCCCGCCCCACCGGGTGGGGCGGCTGACCGCCGAGGCGGCGACCCTGGAGTACGCCGTGGTGATCCTCGGCATCGCGGACCTCATCGTGTGCGGCCACACCCGATGCGGCGCGGTCCGCGCCCGTACGGGCGGCAGCGCGCTCCGCCACGCTCCGACCACGCGGTTCTGGCTGCTGCACACGCATCGGTGGCGCGGGATCCGCGCTCAGGAGCAGGAGGATCCCGGCCGGTCGCACCTCGTCGCCCAGCTCGACAAGCTCCGCCGCTATCCGTGGATGGCCCGGCGCCTGGCGGCCGGCACGCTGCGGCTGCACGGCTGGTTCTACGACGTCGAGACGGGCGCGGTCTGGAGGTACCGCCCGGACACCGGCGCGTTCGTGCCGTTGTAGCGTCCCGGCGCCGCCCCCTCGCCTGAGGACCCTTTCCGCTGCTCACGAGTATGCTCACAGAGTGACTGATCGATCACGCGACGTCATGTGATCGGTCTGCCGTCCGGGTCCACGGCCGCCGCCGCGGACCCGGACGCGGACGGTCAGGACCCGTCGGGGGGCGGGTTGGGGGGTGCCATGCTCGGGATGCACGACACGGTACGGACGGCGCGGCGGCGTTCGCTGCTACGTCGCTGGTCCGGCCACGAGTCACCGCTGCGCCGGCTGGACTGGGTCCTGCTGAGCGCCGTCGTGATGCTGACGCTGATCGGGACGCTCCTCGTATGGTCGGCGACCCGGCCGGCCCTGCTGAACACCGGCCAGGACCCGCAGGTCTTCCTCAAGAAGCACCTGCTGACGGTGGCGATCGGCCTCGGTCTCGCCGCGCTCGTCACGGCGCTGGACTACCGGCTCGTCCGCGCGTACGCGTCGATCGTCTACGGCGCGTCCTGCGTGGGCCTGATCCTCGTGCTCACCCCGCTCGGCTCGACGATCAAGGGCCACCACTCCTGGATCGAGCTGGGCGGCGGCTTCCAGCTCCAGCCCGCGGAGTTCGCCAAAGTGGGCCTGGTCGTGGTGCTCGCGGTGCTGCTCGGCGAGCCACGGGACGCCCAGACCGCCCCGGACACCCGCGACATCGTGGCCGCGCTCGTCCTCGCCGGGGTGGTCGCGGGCCTGATCATGATGCAGCCGGACCTCGGCACCACCATGGTCCTCTCCGTCGTCGTCCTGGCGATGGTGGCCATCTCCGGCGCGCCCAAGCGCTGGCTGGTGGCCATGGTCACCGGCGGCGTGGGCGGCGCGATCGCCGCCTGGCAGTTCCACCTGCTGAAGCAGTACCAGATCAACCGGTTCATCGCCTTCGCCGATCCCGCGGCCGACCCGAGGGGCGCGGGGTACAACGCGGCCCAGGCCCGGATCGCGGTCGGCTCCGGCGGGCTGGCCGGTCAGGGGTTGTTCCGCGGGCAGCAGACCGGCGGCCACTTCGTCCCCGAGCAGCACACCGACTTCATCTTCACGGTCGCCGGCGAGGAGCTCGGCTTCCTCGGCTCCGCGCTGATCGTCGTGCTCGTCGGCGTGGTGCTGTGGCGGGGCCTGCGCATCGCCGCGCAGTGCCCCAACGGCTTCGGCATGCTCGTGGCGACCGGGGTCGTGTCGTGGCTGGCGTTCCAGACGTTCGAGAACATCGGCATGACGATCGGCATCATGCCGATCACCGGGGTCCCGCTGCCGTACATCTCCTACGGCGGCTCGGCGACGCTCGCCAACATGATCGCCCTCGGCCTGCTGGAGGCCGTCTACGTGCGCCAACACCCCTTCAGCTGACCAACGCCAGAACGGCCCCGGCGTCACCGCCGGGACCGTTCACCGAGTCGCCTACTCGCACCGGGGCGCCTACTCGCACCGGGGCGCCTACTCGGCGGTGTTCCAGAAGGCGCACTGGTGCTCGGTGGCGTCGTCGACCGAGCCGATCCGGGTCGGCGCCAGCGTCTGGACGTGCCGGGTCCCCGAGGCGTACGCCGCCCAGGCGGGGGCGCCGTCGGCGGTCGGCGCACCGTTGTGGGCGAAGCCGGTCCAGTAGGCGATCATCTTCTCCGCGAGCGCGCGCTGGTCGGCGTCGAGGGTCACCGGCGTGCCGTCCGGCCGGTTGACGTCGAACAGGTAGGTCAGGTCCGAGATGTGCGACGCGCCGGCCGGGAATCCCGCGGGGAACTGCGTCCAGGTCGGCGCGTTCGGGTCGGCGAACTCGTACGCGTGCACCGAGGTCCGGCGCGCGAGCGCGTCCGCGTCCCGCAGGACCGGGCAGACCGTGGTGCGATCCGTCTCGATCGCCGCCCAGGCCAGGGCGGGCGCCCACTGTTCGCCGGCCGTCGCGTAGGCGGACGACGGGTAGTGCCGGCGCACGTCGGCCGCCCGCGCCCCGTACGCCTGGTCGGTGAGCTGGACGTACCGCTGCTCGGTCATCGGCGTTCCGCCGTATGCGGGGTTCACGAGGGAGGCGGCGACCATGCGGCCCTCGTCCCGGGTGTGCCCGATGATGGCAGGGACCCGGTTGAACCGCCCGGCGCGGATGGCCGCCTCGGGGTTCTGCGGCAGGGTCGGCGTGCCGTACGCCCCGCTGGAGAACTCCTCGGTGTGCGGCAGGAGACGGTCGGTGGGCAGCGCGCGCAGGCAGGCGATCGCCTCCGCCGCGTCCGCGCAGCCCAGTTCCTCGGCCAGCGCACCGCCCTGCGCGTCGACCTCCGCGAGCGGCTTCCACTTGGTCGCGGCGGTCGACGCGGGCGCCGGCTGCCCGAGCATGAGGGTCGGGGTGTAGCTGCCGCAGCTCGCGCTCTGGATGACGACCTTGTCGTACAGGCCCTTCGCTCCCGGGGAGGTCAACTGCCCGCAGGTGCTGATCGCCCCCGCCGACTGGCCGAACAGGGTGACGTTGCCCGCGTCTCCGCCGAACGCCGCGGCGTTCCGCCGGACCCAGCGCAGTGCCGCCTGCTGGTCCTGCAGCCCGAACGTGCCAGAGCCGGGGAGCCCGGCGTGCCCGAAGAACCCGAAGATCCCGAGCCGGTAGTTCACCGTGACCACCACGACGTCGCCCTGCGCGGCCATCCGGCGCGGCTCGAACTGGCTTCCGGAGCCGGTGGTCAGGTCACCGCCGTGCAGGAACACCATCACGGGCTTCTTGCGCGCCGCCGACGCGTCGCGCGGCGTCGTGACGTTGACGGTGAGGCAGTCCTCGCTGACCGTGCTGCCCACCGGCTTGTTGTACGGGGACTGCGCGCACACGGGTCCGGGCTTCGTCGCGTCCCGGGGGCCGGACCAGGGGGTCACGGGCCGGGGCGCCGTCCACCGCAGTGAGCCGACCGGCGGCGCGGCGTACGGGACTCCGTTGAACTCTCGCACGTCGCCGCCCACGCTGCCCAGGACCGGGCCCGAGGCCGTCCTGACCAGCCGCCCGTCCGCCGCATCCGTCTCGGCCAGGGCCGGCGCCGCCGCCAGCCCCGCCGCCAGGAGGCCGACGGACGCCGTGGCCCCGATCCGTACGGTGTTCCGAAAGATCCGTCGTTTCGTCATGTCCGGAAGCCTCGGCGGAGGCGCTGACCGAGCGCCTACCGGTCGCTGACAGTCGCGCACCGCCTCGGTCAGCGGCAGGCCTGCAAAGGGACGGCGGGCCGCGCTTACCCGTGCGCACTCCCGTTTTGCTCGCTCCGTACTCGCCGCTCGTCACGGTGACGGTGACCATTCCCAAGGGGGCCGTGGTGCGAGATCGTGGGGGCGACGCCCGGGAGGTCGGCATGGCAGGCGACGGACGCAGGTTCTCGGTCACGGTCACCGCGCACAGCAGCGCCGCCCCGGCGACGTTGTTCCGGCTGGCCGCGGACGGCGGCCGCTGGTCGGAGTGGGCCGGGACCCTCGCGCCCCGGTCGTCGTGGGAGCGGCAGGGTGACCCACCGCCCGGCGGGATCGGCGCGATCCGCCGCCTCGGCCTGTGGCCGATCGTCGTCCGCGAGGAGACGGTCGCCTTCGAGCAGGACCGGCTGCACGGATACGCCCTGCGCACGCCGGCCCCGCTACGGGACTACCGGGCCGAGGTGACGTTCGAGGCCCGCGACGGCGGCGGCACGGACGTCGTGTGGCGGGGCGCCTTCACCGAGCTGATCCCCGGCACGGGCCCTGTCGTCCAGCGGGCGCTGCTGCTGTTGCTCCGCTCGCTGACCCGCCGTCTCGTACGGGCCGCCGAACGTGGGCTCAGGGCGTCCTGACCTCGGGGACCCGGTCCAGCTCGACGCCGAAGTGGGCGCGGTAGGCGGCGAGCACCTCCGCGTCGTCGCTCAGTTCCTCCTCGCGTCGCTCGCCGTCGACCGTACGGATGAGGGTGCGGCCGTTCAGCGTGATCCGACCGGTCTCGGTGAGCAGCGAGCACACGAGGGACCGGGTGAAGTGGGACTCCGGGGACGTCCGGTGCCACCAGCAGCCGGTGACGAAGTCCCGCAGCCTGCGCGGGCGGGTCTCCAGGCGGTAGACCGGCCGCCCGTCCTTCAGCACGTCGAGGTCGCCTTCGGAGGTCTCGACGACCCGGAAGATCCCTCCGGGGTCCTTCTGGTCGCCGCGCTCGTCGATCCGCAGCGGGTGGTGGATGTGGCTGCCGAAGCCGACGTCGACCAGCCACGGACCGACCCGCAGCGCCAGATGCCCGTACGGGATGCTCGGGCCGTCGTCGGCGTGGACGCGGGCGTTGAGGTATGTCACGTCGTAACCCAGCGCCGACAGCAGGGCCCCGAACGCCCCGTTCAGCTCGAAACAGAACCCGCCCCGCCGCCGGTCGACGATCTTGGCGACCAAAGCGTCCTCGTCGAGGACGATGTCCTCGCCCAGATGGATGCTGAGGTTCTCGAACGGCACCGCGAGCAGGTGGCGCAGATGCAGGTCACGGAGGGCCTCATCGTCGGGGCGCGCGGGCAGGTCCGCGCCGATGCGGGAAAGGTATGCCTTCACCCGGATTTCGTCCATGCCTCATTCACCCACGCGGGCGCCGCACCGGACCATCGGTCATGGGTCGTACGCCGGGTCGTACGCCCTGGTCGGCTGAGCCGGCGCTCGGGACGGCTCCGGTCCGCCGCCCACGGCGTACCGAATGCTCGGTGACCGCGGTTCAGAACGGCGGCAAAGCCCCTCATATCGGCACCACGGGTAGGGCTTTCCCGAGCATCCGGCACGACCCCACACGACCACCCAAGGAGAAAACGGACGACCTCCACAGATCACACACCGGGGTCGCCCGTCCTCTTCCACCGACATCTACCCAGCCGGCGACAAGACGCCCTAGGAGTGGAAGAGCGCGCTCCGCGGGCCCATGATCATGCGGTCGTTCGGCACGAGGGTGCGCATGACGGCGCGCAGCTCCGGCTCCCTGATCGACACACAACCGGCGGTCGGGTTGATCCCGCCGACATGGAAGAAGATCGCCGAACCCAGTCCGGACTTGGCGTTCGGCCGGTTGTAGTTGATCACGACGACCTGGCGGTACGGGCCCCGCTGCGCGATGGCCGACAGGTTCTCGTCGGTCGAGCGGCAGGTGCCGGAGTAGTACTCGTTGTAGTGGCTCTTGCCCGGCGTCGCGCCCCAGCAGTCGCCGCTGTCGCGCAGCGTGCGGTACTTCAGTTTGGTGCCCGGGTTGCCGATGCCGAACGCCTCGGTGAGCGTGAAGGAGCCGGTCGGCGTCTTGCCGTCGCCCTCGCGCTTCGCGCCCGGCCGGGCGAAGGCGGCGGTCCCCGCGCGTCCCGTGGTGACGCTGACCTTCTTCCAGGACTTGCCCTGCTTCGCGCACTCGGTGACCACCACGTGGTTCGAGTCGTACGAAGAGGAGATCGCGAACACCACGTGCGACGCCGACCCCGTCGGATATCGCAGCTTGCCCTGGTTCGCGGCGGAGCACGGGTCGAAGGTCTGGCCCTGCGCGGCGGGCGCCAGGCCGGTGAACATCGCTCCGCCGGCGAGGGCGAGTGACGCGAGAAGGGCGGTTCGGTGCGGTCTCATGTGAAACCCCCAGCGTGTTTGCCGACCACAAACCCTACGCACCGAAATGCGGGCGATCTAGGGTGGCGTCATGACGAATCTTCCGGAGCGGCGCGAGTTGCGCATCTCCGATGCCGAGCGCGACCAGGTCGCGGCGATCCTTCGTGAGGCGGCGGGCGAGGGCCGGCTCGGCCTCGAGGAGCTCGACGAACGCCTCACGGCAGTCTACGCCGCCAAGACGTACGGCGACCTGGAGCCCATCACCCGTGACCTGCCCGAACCCGCGACCCGGCCGGCCGCGGCGCCGCGCGGCGACCGGTTCGGCGGGACTCCCGGCTCCCGTACGGCGTTCGGGATCATGAGCGGGTTCCAGCGCAAGGGCGTGTGGGTGGTCCCCGAGGAGTTCACCGCCGTGGCGTTCTGGGGCGGTGGGCAGCTCGACCTGCGGGAGGCGAAGTTCGAGGCGCCCGTGGTGACCATCCGGGCGTTCGCCGTCATGGGCGGCATGGAGATCCTGGTGCCCGAGGACGCCGAGGTGCACGTGAACGGCATCGGCATCATGGGCGGCTTCGATCACCGTGCGAGCGGCGTGGGCGCCGCGGGCGCGCCGAAGATCATCATCACCGGTTTCGCGTTCTGGGGCGGGGTCGGCGTCCAGCGCAGAGCCTCCGACGCCGAGTTGCGGCGCCGGAAGCTCGAGGGCTGATCGCCTGAGGTCTCACTCCGGGTCGCGGGCGTGCCTCGGCAGCAGGAACGCCGCGAGGAAGGTCAGGCCGAGCAGGCCCACCTCGACCCACAGCGTGATCTTCATCGTCTCGACGAACCCGCTCTTCAGCGCCGTGCGGCCGACGTCGGCGGCCGCACGCTGCGCCGTGGCGCCCGCCGCGCGCACCTCTCCCTCGGCCCGGACGCAGGACGCGGGGACGGCCTCGGCGTCCTTGGCCACCGCCCGGTCGTGGCCGCAGTCGCGCAGCCCGGCGACGAGCCGGTCCCGCGCCGGTCCGGACACCCCGGCCGCGGCGAACGCCTTGGGCGCCGTCGTGTCCGTTGCGGACGCGACCTGGCCGCCGAGGACTCCGAAGAAGATGGTGCCGAGGACCGCCACGCCGAGGGCGCTGCCGAACTGCTGCACGGCGGTGAGCGTGCCGGACGCCGAACCGGTCTCGTGCGGTTCGACGCCCGCCAGCACGGTGTCGAAGAACGGCGCCATCAGCAGGCCCATGCCGATGCCGGTGAGGGTCAGCGCGGGGACGAACTGCCAGGGGCCGACCCCCGTACCGGCCAGGTGCAGGGTGAGGACGACGGCCGCGACGCCGAGGGCCATCACCAGCGTCCCGCCGTGGATCACCTTGCGGCCGAACTTCTGCACCGCCTGGGCGACGCCGAAACCGATGATCACTCCGACCGACCAGGGCACCGTCGACAGCCCGGCCCGCAGCGGGGAGTACCCGAGGCCGATCTGCAGGAAGAGGCTGAAGACGAGGGAGAACCCGGCCATGCCGGAGAAGAACACCGTCCCGACGATCAGCCCGCCCGTGAAGCCGCGCTTGTGGAACAGGCTCGGCACGACCAGCGGGTCACCGCCCGCGCGCTTGGTGCGGGCCTCGTACCAGCCGAAGAGCCCGAAGACGGCGACCCCGGCGGCGATCATCACGAACGTCCAGGCCGGCCAGCCGAGCTCGCGGCCCTGCACCAGCGGATAGATCATCAGCAGGGAGGCGACCGCGGCCAGCACCACGCCGGCGAGGTCGAGTCTGGCCACCTGCGGTGACCGGGAGGCGGGCAGGAAGCGCAGCCCGCCGAGCACGGCCAGGAGCCCGAGCGGCAGGTTGATGAGGAAGATCATCCGCCAGCCGGTGCCGAAGAGGTCGGCGTCGATGAGCCAGCCGGCGAGGAGCGGGCCGCCGACCGAGGACAGCCCCATCACCGGCCCGAACATCCCGAACGCCTTGCCCATCTCCTGCTCGGAGAACATCTCCTTGATCATGCCGAGGCCCTGGGGGAGCATGACCGCGCCGAAGAGCCCCTGCAGGCCGCGGAAGGCGATCAGGCTCTCGGGCGACTGCGCCAGCGCGCACAGCAGCGAGCCGGCCGTGAAGCCCAGCGCGCCGATCACGAACATCCGTTTGCGGCCGACGACGTCGCCCAGCCGCCCGCCGGTGATCAGGCCGATCGACATCGCCAGTGTGTAGGCGGCGCCCAGCCACTGCACGGTGCTCGCGCTACCGCCGAGATCGGCGCGGATCGACGGCGCCGCGATACTCGTGATCATGGCGTCCAACATGTCCATGACCTCGGCGGCGAGAATGACGAACAGGGCGACCCACCGCCAGCGGTACACCCCCGAGATGCCGACGCCCACCCGGGACTCGTCGGTCGCGGTCATGACCTCTCCTTAGACGTAATTACTCGTTCTTAGAGAGGAGATATATCGCGTATGCCGAGAGCGGTCAAGACATATCGCGTTGTCCTTCCGCGCCGACCGCCCGGTATCGCGTGCCGCTCGAACACACCTGTGGGTGGCGACCTTCACGAACGCGCGCCGTAGCCACGCAGACCCGCCTCGAGGAGGTCGAAGGCGCGTTCCGCATCGGCCACCGCGTCCGGGTACGCCCCATCGGCGCTCTCGCCGCCCAGCACCCGGCGAACGTTCTCGTCGACCAGCGCCTCCCGGGCGCCGATCAGCTGGGCCGCCGCGACATCCACGAGCACGCCACCGGACCCGGTCGACCGGGCGAGCTCCTCGGCGAGCAGCCGCCGACTGCGGCGCCCCAGGGCGAGCGCCCGCTGGGTGAGTGCGGGCGTGTCACGGAGAAGGCGTTGGACGCCGAGCACGCCCGGGGTGTCGTTGAGCCCCGTGGACGGGTCCCGGCGAGCGAGCGCGTCCAGGAAGTCGCGACGCAGCGCCGCGACGGCCGACTCATCGCGTGCGCGATCGCGAACGACGCGCGCCGGCTCGTCGACGTGGGGCTCGAGCGGTCTGATCACCAGGTCTTCCTTGGCGGGGAAGTAGTTGAAGACGGTCATCTTCGAGACGTTCGCCGCGGCGGCGATCTGCGTGACCGTGACGTCGTCGAATCCATGCTCCAAGAACAGGCCGATGGCGGTCTCCCAGAGGGTCCGCGCCGTCTCGAGCTTCTTGCGCTCGCGCAGTCCGAGTTGGTCGCTCATAGCCAGACTGTATCAGGTCAAAATTTTTTCTCGGAAAAAACTTTGACTCGGTATATATTCTTTCCTAGAGTCGTCGCATGACCTCAAGCTCCACAGCCCGGACCCGGCGCGAGGTGCTCGCCGCGCTGCACCGCCGCCCCGTCGTCACCGCCGTCGTCTTCGGCGTGACCGCCCTGGTCAACCTCGCGCAGTTCGCGGTACCGGGGCTGCTGACCCATCTCCAGCGCACGCCCGCAGGCCTGCATGGAGAGTGGTGGCGCACCGTGACCTCGCTGTTCGTCCAGGACGGGGGCCTCGTCGGCACCGCGTCGAACCTGGTGTTCCTCGCGGTCATCGGTGCGATGGCCGAACAGGTGCTCTCCCGACCCCGGTGGCTGCTCCAGTACTTCGGCGTCGGCATCGCGGCCGAGTTCATCGGCTATGCCTGGGATCCGGTCGGCGGCGGCAACTCGATCGCCGTCTGCGGCCTGGCCGGCGCCGTCGCGCTCGCGCTCTGGCGCGACGACGACCGCCTCCCCGCCTTCGTCCCCGAAGCGCAGATGATGTGGTGCGGCGTGCTGATCGGCACGATCTCATCCGTACTGTTCATCCCCGCCGTCATCGGTGGAGCGATCGCCGGAAACCTGGCCGACCGTCAGCGACGACGCGGAGTGGCAGTGCACCGCTACCTGGCCGCCGCCACCGTGCTCACCGCCGTCATCCTGGACGTCGCCCGCAACATTCACGGTGGGGCGCTGACCGTCGGCATCGTCCTCGCGCTCGTCACCGGGCTCCCCCTACCGCCGTGCCGAACACCAGGCGTGAATCCGCCGCGACGGGTCGGTGTTCCGGGACGGCCAGGGGCTCGAGGCCCGACGGTCGACCGACCGGCTCAGCGCTCCAGTTCGGCCAGGTGGGCGGCGGCCGCGTCGATGTCGTCCTCGGCGAACACCGCGATCCCGCTCCGCTCCAGCAGGGCGGTCGTCACGCCCTCGCCCGGCACCGTCGTGCCGCTGAAGCCGCCGTCGTAGATCCACACGACGCCGCAGGAGGGACTGCGCTCCTTCAGGATCGCCATCCGCACGCCCTGGGCGCGCGCCTGCTCGAGCGCGTGCCGCGCGCCCTTGAGGAAGTGCGCCGTGACGTCGGTGCCGTCGGGGGTCAGCACCCGGGCCCGCCCGTCCAGCACGTCGCCGCCCAGGCCGCCGTGGATCTCGGCGGGCGGGCGCGGCACGGGCAGCCCGCCGCGCACCTCCGGGCAGACCGGCACGAGACGCCCCTCGGCCCGCCACCGCGCGAACAGGTCGTGGTCGCTGCGCTTGGCGGTGCCGTCGTAGCGCACCGGCGTGCCCAGCAGACACGAGCTGACGAGGATGCGTTCCATCGGCTTCAGCGTAGGTCAAACCTGGAATACACAGATGTGACGACGGTCTCATACCTCGGCGACACCTGGGCGTGCCAAGCTCTGATCATGAGTTCGATGCAGGCGGATCTCCGGCGGGGACTCTCCTTCGTCCGCCGGGTCGGCAGAACCCGCGAGAGCGTCGTCGAACCCGAGCTGCCCCCCGCCCGCGTCGTCTCACTGCGCCGGCGCGGCGAGGTCACCGTACGGGCCGTCGAGGGCCCCGCGCCCGTGCTCCTCCTGCACGGCTGGGCGCTCACCGCGGACGTCAACTTCTGCCACCTCATGCCGCACCTGTCCCAGGGCATGGTGGCGATGGACCACCATGGGCACGGCCGCGGGCCGAGCCGGCCCGGGCGGTTCCGCATCGAGGCCGCGGCCGACGACCAGGCCGCGCTGCTCGACGCCCTGGGCATCGACGAGGTCGTCGTGTGCGGCTACTCCCTCGGCGGCCCGGTCGGTCTCGAACTCGCCCGCCGCCACCCCGACCGGGTCGCCGGCCTGGTCCTGCAGTCCACCGCCCTGCGCTTCGACAGCCCCGCCGACCGGGTGACCCGGCCGCTGCTGAAGGCGCTCCGGCCGCTGACCCGCTTCGACGTCGGCCGTACGGCCCCGCTGCGCTACTTCAGCGACACGCGGGACCGCAGCGAGGAGACGGCCCGGCTGTGGCCCTGGCTGCGCCGCGAGCTCGTACGCGCCCATCCCCGGGCGATCGTCGACACCATGCTGGCGGAGTACGAGTTCGACTTCCGGCCGCACGCGCCGCAGCTCGCCGGGCTGCCCACCGCCGTCGTCCTGACGACGCGGGACCGCGCGGTGCCGCCCGCCGACCAGTACGAGATGGCCCGCCGCCTGGACGCCGAGGTGCTCGAGATCGACGACGACCACGACGTCTTCCTCGCCGACCCCGAGACCTACGTCGCCACGACCCTGGAGGCGATCCGCCGCGTCACCACCTGACCGTCGTGTCGGTCAGGTACTCCGAGGTGAACGCCGTACGGTCGCCGTCGCGCGTGCCCGGGACCGGGAACAGCCGCGCCGACAGCGGCTTGCGCAGGCGTACGGCCAGGGCGGTGACGTCCAGCAGCAGCCGGGCGATGGCGTCGGCGGAGCTGTCGCCGGGCAGCGGCACGGTGTCCAGGCCGGTGCCGCAGACCGAGGAGTACGCCAGCAGGTCGTGCAGGCCGATCCGGCCCTCCTCCCAGCGCCGGGCGAGCACGACGTCCTCCATCACCGGCAGCATCAGCCCGTTGTAGCCGCAGGTCGGCAGGTCGGTGCTCCGGATCCCCGCGGTCAGCGCGGCGGCGACGGCGAGCGTGCCGGGCGCGCCGAACTCCCCGGTGATCTCCTCGAACGCGGCGCCGATGCTGTCCGCGCCGTTCGGGGCCGGCGACAGGTCGATCCCGCCGAACGCCACGCCCAACTCGGCGGCCACCCGCTCGGCGAGCCGCACGACCGGCGCGGCCTCCTCGGTGACGGCCGCGGCGAAGCGCTCGGTCAGGCCGTCCAGACCGCCCTTGGCCGCGGCGGAGCGCTCGGTCAGGCCGTCCAAGCCGCTCTTGGCCGCGGCGACCGCGATGCTCGCGCCCTGCAGGCCGACCGTCAGGTTCGCCGGCCCCTGGTGGTACGCGGCGGGGAAGAACGGGCTGCCCGGCGGGACGCACGCCAGCACCGCGAACCGGAAGTTGCCGAAGCCCTCCTCCGTCTCGTTCGCCAGCCGCAGCATCGCCTCCGCCGCCGGCCGGGCCGCCGCCGTGTTGCCGTCGAGCCGGACGGTGCAGTTCAGCGCGTCGTTCCCGATCAGCAGATCCGGGATGGTCTCGACCCCCGACGTCGCCGGGCCGAGCGAGCAGTACGTCAGGCCCGCGTCGTCCAGCGCGGCCTGCAGGTCACGCGCGTACGCGGCGGTCGGCGTCATGTCGTCGAACACGGGACGGGTGGACAGGCGGAGCGTCTGCACCTCGTATCCGGCGTCGCGGAACACCGCCTCCGCGCGGCGCAGCGCGTCCGCGCCCTTCGCGACGACGTCCGCGGCCAGCGGGTGCGGCTCGGGCACCCCGAGGGTGAGCGTACGGATCGGGACCATGCTCAAATGATGTCAAAGAACCCGTCGGCCACCAGATCGGGCAGCACGGCGAGGGCCCGGGCCCGTACGATCCCGGCGTCGGCGCCGGTGAGCTCGGCGATCGCGGCGAGCAGCGGGCCGAGAGGCAGGTCGCCGTCGCAGGCCCCCGCCAGCGCGGCCTCGACCGTCCCGACCTGGGCCGCGCGGCGCAGCCCGCGCGTCTGCCGCAGCACGATCCGCTCGGGGTCCTCCGCGCCGGGCGGGCCGATCTGCTCCTGGACGACGCCCGGCGCGGTGCGCAGCGTGGTCGACGGGGTGAGGTGCGGCCGGGCGCGTACGACCTCCCGGACATAACCGCCCACGGGCTGGTCGACGGCGTGCCGCAACTCCTCGACCCGTACGTCCTCGCCGCCGGAGGCGTGCAGGGTGATCCAGCCGAAGCCGACGCCGGTGACCTTGTGCGCCTCGAAGTAGTCGAGCCAGGCGTCGTAGCGGGAGCGGTACTCGGGCGAGCCGACGTCGCAGGAGTCCCGCAGCCACAGCTCGGCGTACTCCGCGGGGTCCTGCACGTCGCGCTGGACCACCCAGCCGTCGACGCCCTCGATCCAGTCCGCGACGCGCTCGCGCCAGTCCTCGCCCTCGACGTGCAGCCAGTTCGCCAGCAGGTGGCACCAGCCGCCCGGCGCCAGGTGGGCGGGCGCCCGCCGGACCAGGCGCCGGCACAGCTCGTCACCCGGCAGCCCCGTCTCCCGGTACTCGAACCGCAGGTCCGGCGAGATCACGAACGGCGGGTTCGACACGATCAGGTCGAACGTACGGCCCGCGACGGGCTCGAACAGCGCACCCTCCAGCAGCTCCGCGTCGATCCCGGACAGCGCGAAGCTCAGCCGGGCGAGGTCCAGGGCACGCGGGCTGACGTCGGTGGCGGTGACGCTCCGGGACCGGTCCGCGAGGTGCACGGCCTGCACGCCGGACCCCGTACCGAGGTCCAGCACGTCGCCCGCCGGACCGCGGACGACCAACTGCGCCAGGTTGTTCGACGCGCCGCCCTGCCCGACGACGTGGTCCGGGTGAAGGGGCGCGCCGCCCGGCCGGGCCTTCAGGTCGGAGACGATGTGGCCGCGGGCGGACGGCGGATCGCCGACGCCGGACGCGGACTCGACCGGTTCGACGTGCAGCAGCGCGCGGACCTCGCCGCCGGACCGCTCGACCAGGCCGAGCGCGGCCAGGTCGGCGACCGGCAGCGCCGACTCCGGCACCGGCACCTGCAACCAGAACAGCCGGACCAGGGTCTCCAACGGAGTGCCGCCCCGGGTGGCCCGCAGCGCCGGGACGATCTCGTCGCGGGCCAGCGCCGCACCGGCGACCGGCCCCAGGAGGTGCCGCACCCCGGCGACGGTGTAGTCGGCGTGCTCGAAGAGCCCGCGCACGCGCGCGGCGGCGCCCTCGTCGACGGCCATGCTCAGCCCAGGAACTTGACGAAGCCGTTCGCGAGGGCCTCGGCCATCTGCTGGCGGCCCTGCGCGCTCTTCATCTTCGCCGCGTCACCCGGGTTGCGCATGTTGCCCGCCTCGATGAACACCGCCGGCCGCGTCGAGACGTTCAGCCCGCCGAGGTCGCCGCGGACGTCGATGCCGTCCTTGCCGAGGTAGGTGGAGTACGGGATGCCGGTGCCCTCGTGGAAGGCGTCGCGTAGATCCTTACCGAGTTTGCGGGACGGCGCGAGGATCGCGTCGTTGTGGCCGCTCTTGATCTTCGCCGGCTCGATGATGTGGAACCCGTGCCCCTTGGCGGGCGCGCCGTCGCCGTGGATGGCCAGCACCGCGTCGGCGTTGGCGCGGTTGCCGATCCGGGCGCGCTCGTCGACGCACGGGCCGACGCCGGTGTCGCTGTGCCGGGTCAGCACGACCTTGGCGCCCTTCGCCTGCAGGATCTTGGCCAGACGGTTAGCGACGTCCCAGGTGAACGCGTGCTCGGAATAACCGTCGTTCGTGGCGGTGCCGGTCGTGTTGCAGGGCTTCTTGCCGTTGTAGATGTCGACGAGCTTGTTGATCTCTTTGGGGTGCTCGGCGTTACCGCCGTTGTGCCCCGGATCCAGCACGATGACCTTCCCGGCGAGGGGACCCTGCCCGCTCGGCCCGCCGGTCGGCGACGGAGATCCCGAGGAGGCCGGCACGGCGTGCGAGGTCGCCGACGACGCCGTCGGCGGAGCCGCCGACGACGAGCCGCCGGAACCGCAGGCGGTCAACCCGCCCGCGAGCACGGTCATGACCAGGGCGCTCAGCGCCCTGCCGGAGCGAACTATCGAAAGAGGCATCACGACCAGTCTGCCAAACCGTTCCTAGGAACTGAGCACGGGTTGTCGGTACTCGGCCGGACGCTCCGAACGGTGTTGGGCGTCCTGGTTCCCCGCGTTCGGTCCGTGTCCGGGCGGCGCGGATCGTGTCCGTGGTCCCAGGATACGGCGGCGGGGTTCCTCACGCCGCGGGGCGCCCGGTGCGGCCTGGACGGTCCGATGCCCCTGCTCATCGCTCTGGTGAGCAGGGGGCGGTGCCATCCGTCGCCGGATCGGGTGCCCCAGGGCGCGTCGTCCGATCGCCACCGCCGCCGCCTCATGGCGGGTAACGGAGCGCCGGGTGGTCGTCAGCGGGCGCTGCCAGTGCTGGGCCCCCCATTTGGAGGTCTAGGCGGCGTCGACGGCGACAACGGTGACGCCGAGTTCAGCAGCCATCGCAGCCAGCCTGTCCCGCAGCTTGCCGGTGGGCATTCCGGAGATCAGTTTGCGGAACCGCTTGCGGTGCCCGTGTTTTTCACGGGTTGCCTCGGCGGTGAAATTCAGGTCTTCGATCGCGATAGTCAGGTCGTGCCGCCGCGCCCAGTGCAGCAGGCGGGTGAGGGTATGCCGGATTTGAGCGTCACGGTGCTGACTGCTGCCGGACAGGTCGTAGTCGAACCTGCGTGGCTCACCGACGGGGTTGCCGTGGGTGTCCAGTCGCCAGGCGGCCAGGTGGTCAGCGTTGGTATCCACCCCGACCACGCATCCAGCCCGAACGGTTTCCAGCGGAACGGTCTGGGCCTGTGGAACCGTCCACGAGGCGGTCACATGCCAGCGGCCACGCCCCACATCCTCACAGATGCGGTAGGCGACCGCCCGATTCGCGGCCACGCGGTCGCGCCACTGGTGGCCCCGGTGCGGGAAGGACACCCGCGCCGTCAGAACGTATCGGCCATGTCTGGCGTTGGCCAGATACGCCAACGGCGCCGGAAGCTTGATGCTGACCTGCCCGTCGGGGGTAATGCGGATGGTCTCGTTGCCGTACGGCTTGCCGGACTCACCATCAGCGGTCAAGAACCGACGCTCGGCCTGCCAGCGTTCACGCCATTCGGCCTTGGTGAGCTGGGCGGCGTCGAGGTTGTGCCGGGTACGCAGCAGCCGTTTACCGCCCCGCACGACTCGGACCCGCCCGACCTGATAATCGGCCTGTAGGCGCTGGAGCCGGTCCTGAAGCAGGCGCAGACGCCGAGTCTTGGCGAACCATTCCTGGGCGCTGCGATAGCCTCCCGGCGCTTTCTTGGAGCCTTTCTCACCGATCGGCAGGGACAGGCGGTGCGTGATCGTAGCGATCCCGGCCTCGAGACTGCGGATGTAGGCGAGTTGGCTACGCCGCGCTAACGCCCACTGATCATGCGTGGCCTTAGTGATCGAACCCGCCCATCGCGACGACGACTCAACCGTCAAAGCCCGTTTCCGGTCCGCCCACTGATCAGTGTCGTGTGCCAGCCCAGCCGCACACCGGGCCTTCAAATCACGCGAGAACAGCGAACCGAGATGGTCCCCCACCAGCCGCAGCACCCGCGCATCTCGAGCCGTCAGGTCCTTGAACCGATCGCGTACCGCCACACCGGACGGCCCCAGCGCGACGAACGGCACCTGGATGGGGCGTACGTCAGTCATGGCGGGCCGCCGATACAACGTCTCGGCCCTCGCACCAACCCCGCCAAACTCACACGGCAACCATAGCCTCACTCAGAGGCACATTGCGCACACTTCTCCGCACTCAAACAGTCGGCGATCCACCGGGAAGGCTGTCGCCATGAACGGCGAGTGGCCGCCGTCGCTCTCTCCGCGCTGAGTCGGGCGACGGCGGCCACGCCTGAGGCCGGTCGGCGGCCGCCGACCGCACGGAACGGCCGCCCCCGGCCGCCCGCGACCCACCGGCCACCGCCACCGGTCAGCGGACGGCGCTCTCCTTGCCGAGCAGGACGGCGAGGGCCCTGGCCTCGTCGGCGTCCAGGCCGAGTACCACGCGAGGCCGGCCCCACGGGTGGTCGATCGAGTGGCTGACGTATCCGGCGACGGACTCCGTCACCTCCTCGATCAGCCCGCGCGCGTGCCGCCACTGCGACCAGGCGCGCTCCAGCTCACTCGCCGCCCGCTGCGCGGATGACACAAGCTCCGGATCACGCACGATCGCCCCCTGGCATCTCTCGGCTCCGCCCGCCCGCCGCCCGGCGGTCCCGGGTCCGTGCCCCGGCCGTCCCCCCGAACAGGACCGGTGGCACTCCCGATGACGGACCCGCCGGGCGGCGGTCACGCACCCATTAAGGCGGGCGCGCCGACCGCCGGTACGCGGGTTCGGCGAGGCTTGACGACGCCCTTACCGACCGGAGACCACGGCCGGACGA
Organism: Actinoallomurus sp. NPDC052274; assembly: GCF_040679475.1. NCBI lineage: Bacteria > Bacillati > Actinomycetota > Actinomycetes > Streptosporangiales > Thermomonosporaceae > Actinoallomurus > Actinoallomurus sp. NPDC052274. The sequence goes on along the minus strand of NZ_JBFAUT010000021.1, from coordinate 86,971 downwards.
GAGGCGCCCGAAGGTAGATCGGCGATGCCGTACGGGAGTGCGTCCCGCCGGACTCAGGGATGCCGCACCGGAATCCGCCCCGGATCTCGGCGGTGCCGTACCGGAACCGGCCCGCCGGAGTCAGCGATGCCGTACCGGGACCCGGCCCACCGGATCTCGGGGATGCCGTGCCGGAACCCGGCCCGCCGGATCTCAGCTCGGGACGGGGCCGGTGGTCGAGCGGATGACCAGGTGGGGAACGACCAGGGTCTGCTTCGGCACCCGGAGCGGGTCGTCGATGCGCGCGCACAGGCGCTCGGCCGCGACCCGGCCCATGTCGCGGCGGGGCTGGTCGACGCTGGTCAGCGCGATGTGGCGGATCGCGGCCAGGTGGGTGTTGTCGTATCCGACGATCGAGATGTCGTTCGGTACGCTCAGGCCGCGCTCGTCGGCGGCGGACAGGACGCCGGTGGCGACGAGGTCGTTCGGCGCGAAGATGGCCGTCGGCGGCTCGGGGTGGTCGAGCAGCTTGTGGGCGGCGCGGTAGCCGCCCTCCTCGGTGAAGTCGCCGGGCTCCACGACGATCCGGTCCTCCAGCCCGTGCCGGCGCATCGCGTGTTCGTACCCGGCCCTGCGGTAGTGCGCCGTCGTCGAGGGAGCGCCCTCGATGTGGGCGATCCGGCGATGGCCGAGCTCGACGAGGTGGTCGATCGCGAGCCGCCCGCCGAGTTCGTCGTCGTCGACGACGATGTCCACGCCCTCGATGTCGCGCTCGCCCACGACGACGACGGGGACGTTCTTCGCCGTGTCGGTCAGCGTCTCCGGCACGACGCTGAGCAGCACGAGCCCGTCGACGCGCATCTCCAGGAACGCCTCGACGGCCTCCGCCTCGAACTGCGGGTCCCAGCGTCCGCTGCCGACGAGCATCCGCAGCCCCGCGCCGTGCAGGCTCTCCTGCAACCCGTCGAGGAACTCGGCGAAGAACGGGTTGTGCAGGTCGGCGACCAGCGCGCCGATCAGCCGGGTGCGGCCCTCGACCAGGCTGCGGGCGACCGCGTTGGGGCGGTAGCCGAGCTCTCTGGCGGCCTTCAGCACGGCCTGCCGGCGCGCCTCGCTGACGTGCGGTGACCCGCGCATGACGAGCGAGACCAGCGACTTCGACACGCCGGCGCGCTCCGCCACATTACGGATGGTCGGCTTCGCCGCCGGCACCTTGGGCACGGCCGCCTCCTGGCGTGGGTCCTCGGGCATTTGGGGGTTCTCCTGTCCCGGCGACCGCCTGAATCAGGGACAGATACCGGCGGACCGCCGCAAGGGAGGAGATGCCATGATGCCCTCCTATCGCCCTTCACGCCCCTGACCCTCAGTAATGGGCATGCATGGAAGGGATTTCGGGCCAGGTCACTACATCTGGTCTAGGCGCTGACCAGCCATTGACCGAACCACCGCCGGAAAGCCTGCTCCGATACGCTTCCACTGTGGGTGATCGCGCAACCGCTCCGGACGAGCAGCCGGAGCCGCCCCGGCGTTCTGGCGGCGGCCGACCGGCCCGACGTCGGCTGAGCGTCGACGAGCGCCGCGAGGAGCTGATCTCCGCCGCCCTGGAGCTGTTCAGCGACCGGCCGCCCGAGGAGATCTCGATCGACGACGTGGCCGACGCGGCGGGGGCCTCCCGCGCGCTGGTCTATCACTACTTCGGCGGCAAGCAGGAGCTCTACCTCGCCGCGCTGCACACCGCCGCGAAGCAGCTCGGCGAGCTGCTCGACCCGCCCGCGGAGGGCCGGGGCCTGGAGCGGCTGGCCGTGTCGCTGCACCGGTACTTCGACTTCGTCGAGCACTACGCCGCGGCGTTCGTCGCGCTGCTGCGGGGCGGTCCGGCCTACCGGACCGGCGAGATCGGCGAGGTCATCGAGGGCATCCGAAACTTCGTCATGAACCGCATCACCGCCACGATCGGCGCGGATGAGCCGGGCCCGATCCTGCGCATCACGCTGCGGTCGTGGATGGCGTCCGTGGAGACCGCGGGTCTCGACTGGCTCGAACACCGTGACATCCCCCGGGACGAACTCGAACGCCTGCTCATCGACCACCATGTCGTGCTGCTCGACGTCGCCGCCCGGCACGACCCCGAAGTGGCGGCGCTCATCGAGCGGCTGACCCGAGAGTCCCGCGCCACCTGATCCCCCCAAAGGCGCGACACGCCGGACAGCGTGGATGCCCCGCCCGACTCGGGCGGGGCATCCATCACCTGGAGTCCGTGCAACCCCCCGGCTCGGCCCCGAAGTCACGGGACCGGTCGAACCTCACGGAAGCTCCCCGACCTGCCGCTGGCGGCGGACCTCCGCCACCTCGCGGCTCATGCGACACGCCCGGCGACGGCCGGCCGTGCGCCCCCCAGTGAACGTCGCCGGCGGGTCCGTACCGGTCACCGACGACTGATCGGGGTGCTCCGACTACTCCGACCGCTGCTGCGGGATCCCCCCCAGCAGAGCGCGGACCTCGGCCTCGCGGTAGCGCCGATGCCCTCCCAGCGTCCGGATTGACGTCAACTTCCCGGCCTTCGCCCAACGGGTGACGGTCTTGGGGTCGACGCGGAACATCGTCGCCACCTCTGCCGGCGTCAGCAGGGGCTCGGCCTCTGGCGTACGAGCTGACATTTGTGCGGCCTCTCCTCCGTGGACCGATGACAGCGATCCAGCGTTTGAACCTCGCGCGTGCCACTGATGTCTCTTATGGTCTGGATGGACCACTTTGACATCACAAGACGTAACCATGCCACCACTGAGCGCAACAGGCAAGTCCCTGATAGCAACTCTGTGATTTTTGGTGGTCGAGTCACGCTGCGTGATTCTAGCGACACGTATAGTCGCATCGCGCGGTGATTCGGCTAATTTTGCTCAGTTGGCGGATTCAAGAGCTCGTACAACCCGCCACCGGGCGGTCACGCGCTTGTGCATCGCGACGGCGACCTCGGCCTGCCCGGTCTCCAGTCCCATGATCGCAGCAGCGATCTCTCCGACCGACTCATCGGCGCGCAACGCCGCGTCGTCGAGCAGGTGCACCAGTCCGCCGTAGTCGAGTTCCACCAGGGAGTGCGGGTGAAACTCCTCGAGCCAGCGGCCCACCGACTCGACGTCCCCGAGGTCCAGCCCGTCGCCCACCTGACGCCGCAGGACGCCTCGGGCGCGCGCGACACGGCGGCGGGCCTGGGCCATCGGCGTCACGTAGATCAGCGTGCGGGTCGGCGTGGCGGTCGTCGGGCCCCCGGATCCGGGCTCCGCCTGACCGCCGAGCACCAGCCAGCGCTCCTTGGCCACGAACGGCAGGAACCAGGCGAGCGGCACCTGCCAGGTACTGGACAGAATGTGCGGGCTCAGCGACCCGGACGACCGCTGCCAGCTCTCGAACGCCTCGTCAGCCTGCGCGGCGACGCGCGGCGGCACGAACATGTCCGCCAGCCCGTCGGGCATCTCCGCGCGGAACCGGTCGAACGCCAGCCATGACCGCAGGCGCGTCTCCCAGGGGCAGACATATGTCACGCCCTCGACACGCCGGACGTACGCGTCACCGCTCTCCCGCGTCGGCGCGACGATGGGCGGAACCGCGATCACCCGCCACAGTGCGCGAGTATGCTCGACGCCCAGCGCGCCGACCCGCCGCGGCCGCTCCTGCGAATCGACGTACGCCGACCACCGGGAGCGCTCCGGTTCGGGATAAGCGGTCAGCGGTTCGTACACCCGGAGGTAGGCGGCGTAAGGCAACACAGCCGCATCGTTACACGGCTGTACGGAAAACGCTCGTCGCCAGGGCCGCCGAGATGCTCCTGAGACCTGTTCGGCGTTTACCGTGCCGCTGCCCGCACACCGGTCCCAGGACGCCTACCCTGATCCTGTCGGACTCATGCCCCGGTGCCGGCCCCGATCGTGCGATCCACGATGATGCGGCCGGCACCAGGTGTTCCGCCCATGCCTCACCCCGGCCATGGGCAGCGTGTGCTCAGAGAGGAGCCACCACAGTGACGAAGGTCTTCGGCACGCCCCACGAGCAGGTCGTCTTCTGCCACGACGAGACCAGCGGCCTCAAGGCGATCATCGCCATCTACTCGACCGCGCTGGGTCCCGCGCTCGGCGGCACCCGCTTCTACCCCTACGGCTCCGAGGACGAGGCCCTGGACGACGTCCTGAACCTCTCCAAGGGCATGGCGTACAAGAACGCCCTGGCCGACCTCGACCTCGGCGGCGGCAAAGCGGTCATCATCGGCGATCCCGCCGTGGACAAGTCCGAGGCGCTGCTGCGCGCGTACGGGCGCTTCGTGCAGTCGCTGCGCGGCCGCTACTTCACGGCCTGTGACGTGGGCACCTTCTCCGAGGACATGGACGTCATCGCGCGCGAGTGCGACTACGTGACGGGCCGTACGGTCGCGCACGGCGGCGCCGGCGACTCATCGATCCTCACGGCCTTCGGGGTGTTCCAGGGCATGCGGGCGGCGGCCGAGCGCGTGTGGGGCTCGCCGACGCTGCGCGGCCGTCGTGTCGGCGTCGAGGGCGTCGGCAAGGTCGGGCACCGGCTCGTCGAGCACCTGCGCGAGGACGGCGCGGACGTGGTGATCACAGACGTCGACGCGGCCGCCGTCGCGCGCGTACGGGCCCGCCACCCTGAGGTCGACGTGGTCGACGGCCACACGGCCCTCGTCGGCTCCGACATCGACGTCTACTCCCCGTGCGCGCTCGGCGCGGCCCTCGACGACGAGACGGTCGCGGTGCTGGGCGCCAAGGTCGTCTGCGGCGGGGCCAACAACCAGCTCGCCCACCCCGGCATCGAGAAGCAGCTCGACGACCGGGGCGTCCTCTACGCGCCGGACTACGTCGTGAACTCCGGCGGCGTGATCCAGGTCGCCGACGAGATCGAGGGATTCGACTTCGATCGGGCGAAGCAGAAGGCGAGCGGCATCTTCGAGACGACCCGGCGAATCTTCGCAATCGCCGCAGACGAGGGCGTACCGCCCGCGGTTGCGGCGGATCGACTCGCCGAGCGACGGATGTCCGAAATCGGCCGCCTGCGAGGCATCCTCCTGAACCCGTGATCGGCGCACGCTGCGGATCCTCCCTCCGGCGAAGGCCGCCGGAGCGGGTACGTGAGCGGTGGGTTAAGCTCTAGACCAGCCGCTGCCGTGCAGACGACGTACCGAGCTAGGCGCAAAACGGGTACGGTTGTATCCGTAGCCGGTGCGTGGGGTGTTGTCGCGCCCGGTTGCGGATGCGTAAGCGAGCGTAAGTGGGGCCGATACGACGGGTCCCCGACCATCGAGGGGGTCGAGCCAATGGGGCGCGGCCGAGCCAAGGCCAAGCAGGTTAAGGTTGCTCGCCGGCTGAAGTACAACAGCGGCGGGACGGACCTGGATCGCCTGCGCGGCGAGCTGGGCGTCAACCAGAACTCGCAGGATGACCATGACCCCTACGACGACGACTCGTCGTACGAAGACCTCGCATCGCGCTATGCGGACTACGCCGAGGACTACGACGAGAAGAAGGACGGCACGAGCAAGAGCTGAGTGCCGTCCCGACGTCTGAGCAACCCGGTCGCCCCGGCCGACCGAGGCCTGAGGGGTATGCCGGGATGTACGACCGAAAAGCGTCCCCGCTGCCAGGGCGGGGACGCTTTTCGTAACACCCGTTCCGGGTAGACCCGCGCCCGCCGCGCGTTCTCCCGCCACGGCGCACGAGTGCCGCAGGTGACCTCCGTGGCGCACGGCGGCAGGCCGTCCAGCACGAGCGACGAACCAGCCACCCGCACGGCCCGACCACCTCAGACGGACGTCTCGCGGCTCGGCCGGCGCCCTGGGGCCTGTGCAGCATCCGATCCCCTCTAGGCGCATCCGCCCACGCGCGGCGCCTCGGCTCCCGTTGTCCGACGGCGTGCAGAACTCTCGGAAAACGCGGCCGTAGCCACTTGATTTGTCACATCTCGTCCGATTCGCGACGCGGAACCGGAGACGTTCCCCGAGCCATTCGCCCACCCATCCGCCACCAAGGCGCTCCGGCGCCGGCCCGTGAGCAGACCGGCCAGCATCAGGTCTCTACGTAGCAACATGACCTTGCCGTCGTTATGACCGGGCGACTGCGGCGCTTCGGGCGTTTGACCGGCCATACCGACGGCGAGGTGGCGACAGCGACGGCGATCCGCTTGCTCTTCCCCGCCTCCGAGGGCCGACGGCGCGCAGAACTCTCGGAGAACGCTTCCCCAAGCCACCCGGCCTGCCGCATATCGCCCGAGTCGCGACGCGGATCCTGCGCGTTCGCCGAACCTTCCGGCCGCACCGGTGCTACGGCCCACGCGGTTCGGCACGGACGGCACCGTAGGCGGCGCCCTTGGCGCGCGGCGGCAAGCCGTTCGGTGTGGGCGGCGCAAGCGCCAACCCACTTGGGTGGCGGGGGCCACCGGCGGCACCAACGCCACGAGGCGCGCACGTAGCATCAGGAGTCACCTGAGGTGCCTCGGCTCGTGTACGGCTCCGTTCCTTCCGAGGGGCACCCGGCGTAGGACGCCTCGGCTCGCGTGCCGCACACTCTGGGCTCTTCGGCGCGCGGGCACGTCGGTGGCACAGGTGGCTCGCGCGGGGTCCGATGGTGTGCGGAAGTCTCGGGAAACGCGACCACAGCCGCTCGATTCGCCGTATTTCGTCCGAGTCTCGACGCCGACCCGGCAGCGTTCGCCGAGCCCTTCCACCGACCGACCGACCGCGGTTCCAGGCACCGGGCCTCGGTGTGGCGCGAGGGGCACCTTCGGCGCTTTGACGCATGTGGCGCGTGGGCCGCCGCCCGTACGGGGCAGGGGCGCTTCGGTGCGGAGATAAGCCGGGCGGGCGAGGCGGGGATGAGCCGGGCAGGGGCGCTTCGGTGGGGAGATGAGCGGGACGGACGGGGGGACGAGCCGGGCCGGCGGGGCGGGGACGAGTCGGGGCGGTCCGGGGCCGTGGCGTTACTGATCGTGATCGGGTCGCTACGTGACCAAGATTGGAGGGCTGGGTTTGTAGGGGTTCGCTACTGGCACGTTCCACACAGATGTGCCGGATGGCCGAAAATCTCACTCTTCGTACATTTTTGACGCCATGAGCGTTTTTTCAGAAGTTTTCAAGCTGACAGTTGCCTTGACTAACGGCCAGATGCGGTCGTGATCTTTACCGTTTCTTGGGTGAGGATCGGCGTGTTCGAGACCCGTGATCCGGGTCCCAGCCACCCCCGCCAGGAGTCACGTACATGCTCCAACCCCCCACCCGGCGGCGGCCTCGTCGCCTCCCCCCTCCGCTCGCGGCATGGTCCGCGGGCGGACGCGTGGGCGCCATCGTCGTGGCGCTCATGGTGGCCGTTCTGACGGTGATCACCGTTCCGGCGGCGTCCGCGTCCGGCACCCCGGCGAAGCGATCCGCACCGCACACCAAGGCGACCAGTCCGACCGCGCCGGGTCTGCACCCGACCAGCCGGGTCTGCGCCAAGCCCGCGCGGGCCGGCGAGATGGCCTGCCTGGCGTTCGTCCGCGACGACGCCGTCGGGCCGAAGGGCGTGCAGCCGAACAGCACTCCGGCCGGATGGGCGCCCGCCGATCTGGTCGGCGCGTACGCCCTGCCCGACACAGGGGCAGGGCAGACGGTGGCGATCGTCGACGCGTTCGACAGCCCGAACGCCGAGAGCGACCTGGCCGTGTACCGCCAGCAGTACGGGCTGCCGGCGTGCACGACCGCCAACGGCTGCTTCAAGAAGATCGACCAGCGTGGCGGGACCAGCTACCCGCCGCCGGACTCCGGCTGGGCCGGGGAGATCGCGCTCGACGTCGACATGGTCAGCGCGGTCTGCCCGAGCTGCAAGATCCTGCTGGTCGAGGCGGACGACAACTACATGGACAACCTCGGCGCGGCGGTGAACCAGGCGGTCGCGCAGGGCGCCAAGTTCGTCTCCAACAGCTACGGCGGCAGTGAGGGCTCCGACGAGGGCCAGGCCGACGACGCCTACTTCGACCACCCCGGCGTCGTGGTGACGGCCAGCAGCGGCGACGACGGGTACGGGACGAGTTATCCGGCGGCGTCGCCGTACGTGACGGCCGTCGGCGGCACGTCCCTGGTCAAGGACTCCTCCTCGCGCGGTTGGACGGAGACGGTGTGGGACGGCGCGGGCAGCGGCTGCTCCGCCTACGAGGCGAAGCCGTCGTTCCAGCAGGACACCGGCTGCGCCAAGCGGTCGATCGCCGACGTGTCGGCGGTGGCCGACCCGAACACCGGCGTCGCCGTCTACAACGGCGGCTGGCACGTCTACGGCGGCACCAGCGCGTCCGCGCCGATCATCGCGTCGGTCTACGCGCTCGCGGGCACGCCCGCGGCGGGCTCCTCGCCGAACGCCCTGCCGTACGCGCACCCGGGCGACCTCAACGACGTGACCAGCGGGTCGAACGGCAGTTGCAGCCCGGCGTACCTGTGCACGGCGGGACCGGGATACGACGGGCCGACCGGGCTCGGCACGCCGAAGGGCGTCGGGGCGTTCCGGTCCGGGCCGCACGGCATCGTGACCGGCACGGTGACGGACGGCACCGCTCCGCTCGCCGCCGCGAAGGTCGCGGCGGGCGACGCCACGACCACGACGGACGGGCAGGGGAACTACACGCTCAGCGTCCCGCCGGGGACGTACGACGTGACCGCGAGCAAGTTCGGCTACACCGCCAAGACCGTGAGCGGCGTGCAGGTCGCGGACGGTCGGACGGTGACCGAGAACCTCGCGCTGACCGCGAAGACGCGCGTCAACGTGACCGGCCTCGTACGGGACGGGTCCGGCCACGGCTGGCCGATGTACGCGACCGTCCGCGTCAAGGACGAGCCGACCGCGGTGACCTACACCGACCCGAAGACGGGCCGGTACGCGCTGAGCCTGCCCGTCGACGACACGTACACGCTGCAGGTGGACCCGCTGTATCCGGGCTACACGTCCGACTCCCAGGACGTGCGCGTCGGGTCGGCCGACGCGACGCACGACGTCACGACCCTGGTGGACCAGACGACGTGCAGCGCGCCGGGGTACGGCTTCAACTACTCGGGTGCGACGCAGGGCTTCGACGGCACCGCCGCCCCGGCCGGCTGGACGGTCGACGACAAGGTCGGCAAGGGCCAGACCTGGGTGTTCAACGATCCGGGCGGCCGCGGCAACAAGACCGGCGGGTCCGGCGGCTTCGCCATCATCGACAGCGACAAGTACGGCTCGGGCAACAGCCAGGACTCCTCGCTGGTCAGCCCGATCCTCGACTTCAGCGGCAAGGCGCACCCGATCGTGTCCTTCCGCAGCGACTACTACCACTACTCCGGTCAGGCCGGCGACGTGGACCTCAGCGTCGACGGCGGTCAGACGTGGACGACGGTCTCGCACCACGCGGCGAGCGCCCGCGGGCCGCGCACGGAGACCGTGGACCTGTCGGCGGCGGCCGGCAAGAGCGCGGTCCAGGTGCGGTTCCACTTCACCGGCAAGTTCGGCTACTGGTGGCAGGTCGACGACGTGTTCCTGGGCCAGCGCACCTGCGACCCGGTCTCCGGCGGTCTCGTCGTCGGCCAAGTCCTCGACCAGAACACCGGTGCCGGCGTGAACGGCGCCACCGTGACGTCGGCCGACCGGCCGGCGGAGAAGGCGACCTCGGCGGCGACGCCGGACGACCCGAACCTCGGTGACGGCTTCTACTGGCTGTTCTCCTCGGTGACCGGGAGCCACAGGTTCACGGCGTCGGCGAGCGGCTACTCCGCCAAGGACGCCACCGTGAACGTGGCGGCCGGCTGGGCGACGGCGGCCGACTTCACGCTGGCCGCGCCGCGGATCGCGGTGACGCCGACGGAGCTGACGAAGACGGTCGCCTTGCAGGGCCAGGGCAGCGCGACCCTGACGCTGAAGAACACCGGCTCGGCGCCGGTGACCGCCAAGCTCGGGGAGCAGTCCGGCGACTACCGCCCGGCGGCGCAGGGCGCGCCGCTGCAGAGCGTGAAGGGAGACTACGCGGCGGGCCGGTTCCGTCCCGACAAGAGCGTCACGGCCCGTACGAAGGCCGCCGCCAGGGCCGCGGCGTCGCCGTACGCGCCGCCGTGGACGAGCATCGCCGACTACCCCTCGACGATCATGGACAACGCGGTCGTGAACGTCGGCGGCAAGGTCTACTCGCTCGCGGGCGTCGATGCCACGACCGTCCTCAACAAGGCGTACGTCTACGACCCGGTCGGCCAGGCATGGTCGCCGATCGCGAGCCTGGGCACGGCGCGGGAGGCACCGCAGGCGGCGACGGTCGGCGGGAAGATCTACGTCCTCGGCGGCTGGGGCTCCACCGGCGACGCGGTCGCCAAGACGGAGATCTTCGACCCCGCGACCGGCGCGTGGTCGGCCGGGGCGGACAACCCCAAGCCGTACGCCGGGGCCGGCGTCGGCGTCCTGGGCGGCAAGATCTACGTCGTGGGCGGCTGCCTGGACGCCTGCGGAGCGACCGACGTGCAGGTGTACGACCCGGCGGCGAACTCCTGGAGCTCGGCGGCGGCGTACCCGGAGAAGACCGCCTGGCTGGCCTGTGGCGGTCTCGGCGGCAAGCTGTACTGCGCGGGCGGTTCGTCGGCGAGCGTCAGCAGCAAGCACGCCTACGCCTACGACCCGTCGAGCGGGACCTGGTCGGCCATCGCCGACCTGCCGATCGACCTGTGGGCGATGGGGTACGCCGCGGCCGGCGGGCAGCTCCTGCTGTCCGGCGGCGTGACCAACGGCACCAGCACGCTCACCAACCAGGGCTTCGCCTACCACCCCGACTCGGACTCGTGGACGGCCCTGCCCAACTCCAACAACACCCTCTACCGGGGCGGCGCCGCCTGCGGCCTGTACAAGGTCGGCGGCTCGACCGGCGGGTTCAACGCCGTGAAGAGCGGCGAGACCCTGCCCGGGTACGACCAGTGCGTCGCGGCGGCCGACGTCCCGTGGCTGTCGGAGGACCCGACCGAGGTGACGATCCAGCCGGGCAAGAGCGCCAAGGTCACGGTGACGTTCGACGCGAACGTCGCCGCGATCACCCAGCCGGGGACGTTCACCGCCCAGCTCACGGTCGAGGCCAAGACGCCATACGGCGGGACCTCGGTGCCCGTGACGCTGACGGTGAAGCCGCCGTCGACCTGGGGGAAGATCACCGGGACGGTCACGGGCGCCGGGTGCACCGGGGCTCCGGCGCCGCTGGCCGGGGCGACCGTGCAGATCGACAGCTGGACGGCGGGCTACACGCTCAAGACCGACAAGAACGGCCAGTACGTGCTCTGGCTCGACGTCCGCAACAACCCGCTCACCCTGATCGCGGCCAAGGACGGCTGGGCGCCGCAGACGAGGTCCGTCAAGATCGTGAAGCTGGCGTCCACGACGGCCGACTTCACGCTCAAACCGGATCACGCCTGCGGCTGAGCGGAGCCGCCCTGAACGGTGCACCGGTCGGCTGCCGGTGAGAGGCACGGGCCGTGGGGTCTTCCCCGCGGCCCGTGCGCCGTCCGGGACGGATTCTCCTTGGTCACCGTCCGCTGACGATATGTAACTTCCCGGTTAAATCACCCTGACCAGGCGACGGATTTCGTCCCGAATAGTGGTGAATCATCCCGGAAAATGGCTGGCCAGCGCCGTATTCGGCACCGTACGACACCTCCCCAGCACGCAGCGTCTCGGGTTAGGCTGACCTTGGTCAATTCAGTCAGGATCCGAGTCGGGGGGACGCGGTGCTGAGGGCGCGCGCAGGCTGGATCGCAGCGGTGCTGCTGATCGCGCTGGCGTTCCTCGGCGGCCCCGACCTCCTGACCGAACACTCCCCGGCCCGCGCCGTCGCCGCGTCGGCGGCCGAGCGCGACAACCGGGTCGGCGAGGAGTCCGGCAGCCCCGCCTCGGTCATCGAGCACCTCACGCTCGGCCGGCGCCGGATGCCTGGCCTCCCGCCCGACCAGGGCACCCGCCCGGCCGCGGCGATCGGGCACACCGGCGGGCTCACCGACCGCGCCCTCGGATCGGCGGGTGCGGCCGGCCGCCGGCTCGCGCGACGCGATACCCGATGCTCTCCCGCGTCGCTACAGGTGTTCCGCTGCTGATGGACGCCTAGGGCGACCCAGCGCCCGACATTTCCCTTTTCTCCGCAGACGGCCTCGTTCTCGACGCCGCCTGATCGACGCCTGCCCGCGATGGCCCAGCGCCGTGCCCTCGCGTGCCGCGTGAACGCTCGCCAGTACCCGTCCGTTCTCGTCGGTTCGACTCCGACGACCACAGAAAGGGCTGTGCCATGCAGTCGCTGATCGACAATGCCCGTCTCTTCCCGAAACGCGCGGCCGACCGGCGCACGGACCTCGGTCGGCTGGCCGAGGGCCAGTACCCCGAGGCGCTGTTCATCACCTGCTCCGACTCCCGCGTCGTGCCCACCCTGATCACCGGCGCCGGCCCGGGGCAACTCTTCGAGCTCCGTACGGCCGGGAACATCGTCCCGGTCCACGACGCCGAGCGGGTGACCGCCGAGGCCGCCACCATCGAGTACGCCGTCGAGGTGCTCGGGGTCACCGACGTCATCGTCTGCGGGCACTCGCACTGCGGGGCCGTGGGCGCGCTCCTGAGCACCGACGACCTGACCGCCGTCCCCACCGTCCGGCGCTGGCTCAGCCACACCGAACCGCACGACCCCGTACGGGACGCGATGACCGCCGCGGACGGGCCCGCGATCACCTCCGCCGTCCAGCAGCACGTGCTGACCCAGCTCGACCGGCTCCGCACCCACCCGAGCGTCGCGGCCCGCGTGGCCGACGGACGTCTCGCGCTGCACGCCTGGTGCTACGCCATCGACACCGGCGTCGTCAGCGCCCACCGCCCGGACACCGGCACCTTCCTTCCGCTCTGAACTCCCCCGACCCAGAAACGAGGTGAACATGGCACCGCCCCTCTCCGGACGTGGCACCTTCTCGGTGTTCCGGCAGGACCTGCTCTCGTCGATCGTCGTCTTCCTCGTCGCCCTGCCGCTGTGCATCGGCGTCGCGGTCGCCTCCGGCGTCCCGGCCGAGCTCGGCCTGGCCACCGGCATCGTCGGCGGCCTCGTCGCCGGCGCCCTGCCGGGCAGCAGCCTGCAGGTCAGCGGCCCGGCCGCCGGGCTCACCGTGCTCGTGTACGAGGCCGTGCAGGAGTACGGCCTGCGGTCCCTCGGCCTGATCGTGCTCGCGGCGGGGCTCATCCAGCTCGGGATGGGCGCGCTGCGGCTGGGCCGCTGGTTCCGCGCGATCTCCATCTCGGTCGTGCACGGCATGCTGGCCGGCATCGGGCTGGTCCTGGTCACCGGCCAGGTGCACAGCCTGTTCGACAACAGGTCGCCCGGCGCGGCGATGGCCAACGTCACCGGTCTCCCCGACCTGTTCGCCGACTCGGCGAACGAACCGGCCGCCCTCGCCGCCGGCGGGATCGGCATCGGCACCATCGTCGTCCTGGTCTGCTGGAAGTACGCGCCGAAACGCCTCCGGGTGATCCCGGGCGCGCTGGTCGCGGTCGCGCTGGCGACCCTGGTCACGATCGCCTTCGACCTTCCGGTCAAGCGCATCGAGGTCAAGGGCCTGCTCGACGCGATCCAGCCGCCGGGGACGGGCCAACTCGGCGGGCTGATGTCGATCGGCGCGATCGGCACCGTGGTGGCGTTCGCGCTGATCGCCTCGGCGGAGAGCCTGTTCAGCGCGGCCGCCGTCGACCGGATGCACCACGGCGCCCGCACCCACTACGACCGGGAGCTGATGGCGCAGGGCGCCGGCAACACCGTCTGCGGGCTGCTGGGCGCGCTGCCGATGACCGCCGTCATCGTGCGCAGCGCCACGAACGTGCAGGCCGGTGCCCGGACGAAGGCGTCACGCATCCTGCACGGGGTCTGGCTGCTGGCCTTCACGGTGGTCTTCCCGGCGGCGCTGGGCTACATCCCGGTGACCGCCCTCGCCGCCATCCTCGTGCACGCGGGCTGGAAGCTGCTGTCGCTGCGGGAGGTCGGCCGACTCTGGCGGACCGAGCGTGGCGAGGCGGTCGTCCTGACCGGCACGGCACTGGCGATCGTCGTCACGAACCTGTTCGAGGGCGTTCTCATCGGCCTGCTGCTGGCCGTCGTGAAGACCGCGTGGGACGTCTCGGATATCCACATCCATGTGGACGAGCAGGCGGACCCGCTCGTCATCCGGCTCACCGGGAACGCGACGTTCCTCCGCCTGCCGAAGGTGCTCGACACGCTCGAGACGATCCCGCACGGACGGGCGGTCGAACTCGACCTGTCCGGCCTGCGCCACCTCGACCACGCCTGCCGTACGGCGTTGCAGTCCTGGGCCGCGCAGCACGACGGGCGGGACGAGAGATCCTCGGTGCGCATCGCGGAGCCGGCCGTCGCCGGGTGACCCCGCAGCCGGTCAGGGCCCGCCCGGGCCCTGACCGGCCGGGCTGGGCCCGGTTCCGGCCGGGCTCAGCCCGGTTCAGGCGGGTACAGGCCGGGCTCAGCCCGATTCAGGCCGGTTCAGGCCGGGCTCAGCCCGGTCCTGGTCCGTTCAGTTTCGGCTTGCCGCCTCGAGCGCCCGGCGGATCCCGGCCTCGCGGGGGCCGAGATAGTACGGCCGGGGACGGACCGCGACCTCGTAGGTGGCCTTGAGGACGGCCGGGACCTCGCGCACGTACAGGTGCTCGGTGGTGACGTCGGCGTACCGGCTGCTGTCGTCGCCGACGCCCCACGCCTCGATGCCCGCGGCGCGGCACAGGGTGAGGGCCCGCGGCAGGTGGAAGTTCTGCGTCACGAGGATCGCCTGGTCCACGCCGAAGATCTGCTTGGCGCGGGCGCAGGAGTCCCAGGTGCTGAAGCCCGCGTAGTCCAGCACGATCCGCGTCTGCGGCACGCCCTCGGCGATCAGGACGTCGCGCATGGCGGACGGCTCGTCGTAGTTCTTGCGGCTGTTGTCGCCGGTGACGAGCAGGACCCGGACCTTGCCCGCGCGGTACAGCGCCGCGCCGAGCTTCAGGCGTTCGTCGAGCATCCGGGACGGTTGGCCGGAGGAGTAGATCCCCGCGCCGAAGATCATCCCGACGGTCACCCGGGGGGCGTGCGCGACGTCCGTCCGGTAGTGGCCCGCCTCGGCGTACATCCACGCGCCGGGAAGGAACAGCGCGTACCCGCCGAGCGCGCCGAGCACGGCCAACGGCGCCCTACAGCGCCAGACGCCACTCCAGAACCGCCTCATACCGAAGAAGATGCCCGGATCAACCGGCGGGTTCACGGGAAGATCGCTTTCCTGGACGGGTCCGGCCGGTCCCTTCGCCTCAGCGGAGGCGGGCCGCCCCTCCCCGGCCAAGCGACCCCGGCCGGTTCCTCCGGCTCAGACCAGGCGGGCCTGGCCGGTTCCTTCGACGATCTCGCCCAGGACCCAGGCCGGCAGGCCGCGGTCGGCCGCCGTCCGCAGCGCGGCGTCGGCGTCGGACGGGGCCACGACGGCGGCCATGCCGACCCCCATGTTGAACGTCTTGTCCATCTCCGCGCGCGGCACCCGGCCGTACGTCTCGAGGAGGCCGAAGATCGCCGGCGGCTCCCAGGAGGAGCGCCGCAGGACCGCGTCGCAGCCGGCCGGCAGCGACCGGGCGAGGTTGGCCGCGAGCCCGCCGCCGGTGATGTGCGCGAACGCGTGCACCTCGGCGGCGTCGATCAGGGCCAGGCAGTCCTTGGCGTAGATCCGGGTCGGGGTGAGCAGCTCCTCGCCGAGCGTCCGGCTCAGCTCCGGCGGCGTCGCCTCCAGCGACAGGTCGCTCTCGCGCAGGATGTGCCGGACCAGGGAGTAGCCGTTGGAGTGGATGCCGGACGAGGCCAGGCCCAGCACCACGTCGCCGGGTCGTACCCGGTGCGGCCCGAGGACCTTGGCGGCCTCGACCGCGCCGGTGCCCGCCCCGGCCACGTCGAACTCGTCGGGCCCGAGCAGCCCCGGGTGCTCGGCGGTCTCGCCGCCCACCAGGGCGCAGCCCGCCAGCGTGCAGGCCTCCGCGATGCCGCCGACGATCGCGGCGATCCGCTCGGGGACGACCCGCCCGCAGGCGATGTAGTCGGTCATGAACAGCGGCTCGGCCCCGCACACGACCAGGTCGTCGATGACCATGCCGACCAGGTCGTGCCCGATCGTGTCGTACACCCCGAGACGCCGGGCCAGGTCGACCTTGGTGCCGACGCCGTCGGTGGAGGTGGCCAGCAGCGGCCGCTCGAACCGCTTCAGCGCCGAGACGTCGAACAGGCCGGCGAAGCCGCTGACGTCCTCGACGACCTCCGGCCGGTGGGACGCGGCGACGCGGGACTTCATCAGCTCGACCGCGCGCTCGCCGGCCGCGATGTCGACCCCGGCCGCGGCGTAGGACGTGCCGGCTGCGGAGTCGTCGGTCACCGGCGGGCCTCTTCGAGCAGGTGCTTGCCGCGGGCGTCGTCGGCGACGTCGATCGGGTATACGCCGTCGAAGCAGGCCCGGCAGAGCGTGTTCTTGTCCTGCTGCGTCGCGGCGATCAGCTCGTCGAGGGAGATGTAGCCGAGCGTGTCGGCGCCGAGGGACTGCCGGATCTCCTCGACCGAGAGGTTCCCGGCGATCAGCTCGGCGCGGGTCGCGAAGTCGATGCCGTAGAAGCACGGCCAGGCGACCGGCGGGCTGGAGATGCGCACGTGCACCTCCTTGGCCCCGGCCTCCCGGAGCATCTTCACGATCGCCCGCTGGGTGTTGCCGCGCACGATCGAGTCGTCGACGACGATCAGGCGCTTGCCCGCGATCGCCTCGCGCAGCGGGTTCAGCTTGAGCCGGATGCCGAGTTGGCGGATCGTCTGCGACGGCTGGATGAACGTGCGGCCGACGTAGGAGTTCTTCACGAAGCCCTGGCCGTACGGGATGCCGGACTCCTCGGCGTACCCGATCGCGGCCGGCGTGCCGGACTCCGGCGTCGGGATCACCAGGTCGGCCTCGACCGGGTGCTCGCGGGCCAGCCGGCGGCCGACGTCGACGCGGGTGGCCTGGATGCTGCGGCCGGCGATCGAGGTGTCGGGCCGGGCCACGTAGACGTACTCGAAGAGGCAGCCCTTCGGCTCGGCGACGGCGAACCGCGTGGACCGCACGCCCGCCTCGTCGATGGCGATCAGCTCACCCGGCTCGACCTCGCGGACGAACGTCGCGCCGACGATGTCCAGGGCGGCGGTCTCGCTGGCGACCACCCAGCCGTGCTCGAGGCGGCCGAGCACCAGCGGGCGGATGCCCTGCGGATCGCGCGCGGCGTACAGCGTGCGCTCGTTCATGAAGACCAGGGAGTAGGCGCCGCGGGCGAGCGGCAGCACCTTCAGCGCGGTCTCCTCGACGCTGCCCTCCCCGCCGGCGAGCAGGGCGGTGAGCACCTCGGTGTCGGTCGTGGCGGTCAGCTCGCCCGCCGGCACGCGCGCGGCCAGCTCCGGCGTGTTGATCAGGTTGCCGTTGTGGCCCAGCGCCATGCTGCCGACCTCGGTCGAGCGGAACGTCGGCTGGGCGTTCTCCCAGACGCTGGACCCGGTCGTCGAGTAGCGGCAGTGACCGACCGCGATGTGCCCGCGCAGGGTGTTCAGCACGGACTCCTCGAAGACCTGGGACACCAGGCCCATGTCCTTGAACACGACGATCCGGGAGCCGTCGCTGACCGCGATGCCGGCCGACTCCTGGCCGCGGTGCTGCAGGGCGTACAACCCGAAATAGGCGAGCTTGCTGACCTCTTCCTCGGGTGCCCACACGCCGAAGACCCCGCAGGCGTCCTGGGGGCTTCGATCACGGGGGTCGAGGTCGTGACTCAGACGTCCGTCTCCATGCGGCACACGCCCAGTCTAATGGGGCATTCGCCAAGCTCACGCCCGCGCCGGTCGAGCGCCCCCTCATCTGCCCGTATCCGCCGCGCCCGGCGATCGGCGTGCCGCGCCGCCCGGCCACCCGATGATCGAGCACTATGGGTGCCGAGGTGATGACGCAGTGTATCCGCCGATCCGTGAGACGCCGCCGCAGCGCAGGGGCCTGGGCATCGCCGCGCTGGTCCTCGGGATCGCGGGGCTCCTGACGCTCGCGCTGTGCGGGGTCGGCGTGATCCTGGCCCTCGCCGGCCTGGTCATCGGCATCGTCGCGGTGGTCCGGCGGAACGGCCGCGGCATGGCCGTGGCGGGCGTCGTCCTGTCCACGCTGACACTCCTCATCGCGATCGGCTTCGCCGTGTGGTTCTACGGCCGCATCGAACCGTGCGCGGACCGGGCCCGCTACCCCACGAAGGCGGACCGCGACCGGTGCCTCCAGGAGCGGGTCCCCTTCCTGAAACCCAGCCCGACCCCCTGACGAGGCGCGAATCCGGGCGCCGTTCGCCGTGACGGCCGAGCGCCTGGAACCGCTCGACCAGGGCTGACCTTCTCCTACCGGGGTTCGTACGGGTCGACCGGCAGGTACGGCGACAGGTCGGCCCGTGCGCCGCTCGCCGAGATCCGGTCGGCGGCGTCCGCCCAGGCGAGCCGGCCGGTGGCGAGCAGGACCCAGGTCTTCGGGTCGGTCTCGATGACGTTCGGGGGCGTGCCCCGGGTGTGGCGGGGACCCGCCACGCACTGCACGGCGGCGTACGGCGGCACGCGCACCTCGACCGACTTGCCCGGCGCCTGCCCGGCGAGCCGATCGAGCAGCAGCTTCACGGCCAGGCGCACGGCGGCGCGCTCGGGGTCGGCGCCGGCGGCGTACGCGGTCACGACCGCGTCGATCAGGGCGTCGGCGAGGCGGGCGGCCGGGCCCGTGTAGGGCTCCTCGCCGAGGGCGGCGAGCTGGTCGTCGAGCGCGGCACGCAGCCGCTCCGGTGTGGGTTTGGCCATGGCAGGACGACGCTACCGGGTCCGTACGACGCCCCTTCCCCCACTGGACCCACTAAATTGTCGTAATCCCCCATATGCCACTTAACCCCACATGCCGCAGGAGTACCGTCTTGTGGCGGTTTCGGCTTTCGTAGCCGGCGCCCCCTCCCGGCGCACCCCCCAGATCTAAGGAGAGCCCCCTTTGAGGGTCCGAGCCAGAAGACTCGTGATCGCAACCTCCGCCGTCGCGCTCGCGGCCGCCGCGGTTCCGGCGTACGCCGCCATCACCAAGCCCAGCGCCCAGGTCGCGGTGGCCTCCGCCGCCGTCTCCTCCCAGGCCGTTCCGGGGCAGTACATCGTCACGATGAAGCACACCGGAGCCCGCCTGTCCCGGGTCTCCGGCCTCCGCCACGTGCACGACTTCACCAACGGCTTCGCCGCCAAGCTGTCGCCCGAGCAGCTCAAGAAGGTGCAGAGCGACCCCAACGTCGCCGCCATCGAGCAGGACCAGATCTACCGGACCACCACCACCCAGACGCCCGTGAACTGGGGACCGGACCGGATCGACCAGCGCAAGCTCCCGCTGTCGCACTCGTACAAGTACACGCACACCGGCGCCGACGTCGACGCGTACGTCATCGACACGGGCATCGACACGACCCTGAGCCAGTTCCAGGGCCGCGCGGACACGGTGTACGGCAAGGCCGACTGCAACGGCCACGGCACCCACGTCGCGGGCATCATCGGTTCCAAGACGTACGGCGTCGCCAAGGGCGTCAAGCTGCACGGCGTCCAGGTGCTGAACTGCGACGGCGAAGGCTCCACCTCCGACGTGATCGCCGGCATCAACTGGGTGATCGCCCACCACGCCGCCAAGTCGGTGGCCAACCTGTCCCTCGGCGGCAGCAAGTCGACCGCGCTGAACAACGCGGTCACCAAGCTGTCGAAGTCCGGGGTCTTCGTCGCGGTCGCGGCCGGCAACGACAACGGCGACTCCTGCAAGACGTCCCCCTCGAGCGCGGCGAGCGTCGAGGCCGTCGCGGCCAGCACGTCGAGCGACAAGCGCGCCTCGTTCAGCAACTACGGCAAGTGCGTCGACATCTACGCGCCCGGCTACGGCATCAAGTCGACCGTCCCCGGCGGCACCGCGTTCGATAGCGGCACCTCCATGGCGTCGCCGTTCGTGGCCGGCGTCGCGGCGCTGTACAAGTCGACCTACGGGCAGAAGTCGTTCGGCACGGTCCAGTCGTGGATCCACTCGAACGCCACCAACAACGTCATCAAGAACAACAAGGCGAACACCCACAACCGCCTGCTGTACAAGAGCTCCCTCTGACGTGATCCAGCGAGGAGGCCGCCGTCTGGTCGGGACGGCGGCCTCTTCGCGTTGCCGCACCAGCGATCAAAGGCGTTCGTCGGCGCGTGAGCCCGTAGGCGTGGATCAGCGTCTGGTCGACCACGTCACCTGCGGTGCCGGTCGCGATACCGAACCGCCGACGAACTCATCGAAGGCGAGCGGTCCACCACCATCCGGCGCCGGCTCGACGACGGAACCGCGTACCGGATCGTCAAGGTCCCGCACCGGCCCGCCGACCTCGGACGACGGCTGGAAGCTCTCGGCTGGCGCGTCGAGGTCCACCCGGCCTCGGGGCCGTTCTTCTGGTGGGCGGGAGGCAGACGGGGCGAGGTCGGCTGAGGTCGGAGCCGGCCGAGGTTCCCCTGAGGCGGGGTCAGGCCTCCTGCACCTCGAGGCCGAGCGCCTGGGCGAGCACGACCGCCTGGTAGGGGTCGATCACCGCGCGGGTCAGGACGGTGGTGTGCGGGTCCAGTGACGACAGGTCGCTGCCGCGTAGGTCGCATTCCGACAGGTCCGCCTTGTGCAGCGACGCGCCGGAGAAGTCGACCTCGCGCAACGACGCCTTCTGCAACCGCGCGCCCGTGAGGTCGGCCTCCCGCATCCGTACCCTGCGGAACGAGGACCCGCGCAGGTCGGCGCCCGGCAGACCGGTGAAGGACCAGTCGCCGCCCTCCGCCTTCAGCAGGCCGTAGGTGCAGCCGTCGAACAGGCCGCCCACCAGCTTGCATCCGGTGAAGGTGGTGTCGAAGAACGAGCACCGGACGAACGCGCAGTTCACGAAGGCCGAGTCGGTGTAGGAGGAGGCGTTGAACCGGACGCCCCGGAACAGGCACTCGGTGAACACCGCGCTCCGCCCCGACGTCTCGGTCAGGTCCACGTCGACGAACTCGACCCGGGTGTGCTCCTGCCCGGACAGGTCCCGGCCGTCCCAGTCCTCGGAGCTGACGGTGCTCTCGGTGGGCGGCGCGGGCCGCCCGTGCCTGCGGTCGGCCATCGTGCTCCCTCTCTCGGCTGCCCGTGCGCGCGACGTTACCCGAGCTCACCGACAGGCCGAACGACCGAAGATCCCTGGCGTTCACCGCCCATAGAGAGCGGTGAACGCCAGGGATCACCGAAGCCGGGTCAGGCGACCGGGTCAGGCGACCCGTTCCAGCACCGGTTTCGTCTCGGCGGGGGTCGCCTGCCGGGCACGCAGGGCGTACAGGCTGATCGGGACGCCGATGAAGACGATCGCGGCGCCGACCAGGAGGGCGAGCTGGTAGCCCGCCAGGAACGCGTGGGTCGGGGTGGAGCCGCCGCGCAGGACCGCGGACTGGCGGGAGGTCAGGATCGCACCGATGATCGTGACGCCGAGGAGGCCGGAGACCTCGCGGGTGGCGTTGAGGACGCCGGAGGCGGCGCCGGCCCGGGCGGGCGGAAGCACGCCGATCACCGCGTCGGTGAGCGGCATCATCGTGAAGCCGGAGCCGACCCCGAAGAGCACGAAGGCGGGCATGAGGTCCATGAAGTGGGCGCCCTCGCCCACGAACGACACCAGGACCAGCCCCGCGACGTTGAGGGCGAGCCCCCCGGCCACGGTGCGGTGGGTGCCCAGGCGGCGCGCGACGGGCCCGGCGAACGGCGTGATGACGATCATCGTCAGCGCCATGGGGACGATGGACGCGCCCGCCTCGGTCGGGGAGAAGCCCAGGATGTTCTGCAGGAACATGGCCGTGAACAGGTAGACGCCCATGACGCCGAAGCCCCACAGGACCATCGCGCCGACACCGCCGCTGAACACCCGGTTCCGGAACATCGACAGGTCCACCATCGGGTCGTCGGCGCGGGACTCGATCACGACGAACGCCGCCATGGCGACCGCGGCGAGGGCGAAGGCCCCCAGGATCAGCGCGGACGTCCAGCCCCGGTCCGATCCCTCGATCAGCGCGTACGTGACGGAGAACAGGGCAACCGCGGAGGTCAGCAGGCCCGGGAGGTCCAGGCGGCGGCGTGCGGCCTCGGCGGTCTCGCGCATCGACACCGCGATGATGGCGATCGTCACCACGCCCACCGGAACGTTGATGAGGAAGATCCAGCCCCAGTGCCAGCGGTCGCTGATGAAGCCGCCGGTGAGCGGGCCGAGCGCCAGGGCGAGCGCGCCCACGGCGCTCCACACGCCGACGGCCCTGCTCCGCTCCCGTGGGTCGGGGAACGTCGAGGAGATGATCGCGATGGTCGACGGCGCCGACAGCGCCGCCCCGATGCCCTGCAGGACGCGGGCCGTGATCAGCATCGTCTCGCTGTTCGCGATCCCGGCCAGCAGTGACGCGCCGGTGAAGACCGTCAGCCCGGCCAAGAAGAGCCGGCGGCGGCCGTACACGTCGCCGAGCCTGCCGCCGACGAGCATCAGGCCGGAGAAGACCAGGATGTAACTGCTGACGATCCACTCCAGTCCGGACAGCGTCAGGTGCAGGTCGCGCTGGATCGACGGCAGCGCCACGTTGACGACGTTGTTGTCCAGGTAGGTCATGAAGGTCGCCAGCGCCACCCCGGTCAGGGTCCACCAGCGTCGACGAGATTCCATCGGTCCCCGCTCCTATACAGCGTTCTTGTACGACGTACATGTACGCCGTATAGGGAAACTTGTACGGCGTATAGTTGTCAAGTGGCCACGACAGAGGAACGGGCCCGGCTCAGCCGGGAGACGGTGGTGGACGGCGCGCTCGCGCTCGTCGACGAGGAGGGCCTGGACCGGCTGACGATCCGGCGGCTCGCCCAGCGGCTCGGCGTCACGCCGATGGCGCTGTACTGGCATTTCAAGAACAAGGAGGAGCTGCAGGGCGCGCTCGTCAACCGGTTGTGGTCACTGGTCGACACGGACGTCGATCCGGCCACGCCGTGGCACGCCCGGCTGCACGTGTTGATGACGTCGGTCGTGGCCGTGCTCCGCGCACACCCGAGCGCGGCCCAGCTCATGATGACCGCGGACCTCGATGCGGCCCCGTACTGCTACGACTCGATGGAGGCGGCCCTCGTGCTCCTCGCCGAGGGCGGGTTCACCCCCGACCAGGCGGCCGCCATCAGCCGGTACGGCCTGCGCACGGCGACGATGCTGGCCGTCCGTGATCCGAAGATGCAGCCGCAGATGACCGCCGAGGAGATCGCCGAGGCCCGCCGGCGCAAACGCGTCATGTTCGAGACGCTGTCCTCCGACCGGTACGGACACGTCATCGAGGCCGCCCCGGCGCTCGCCGCCATCGACCAGTCCGACGCCGAGGTCGCCCTCGGCATCGAGTTGTTCGTCGCGGGCGTCCGGGCCCTGGCCCCGAACGGCTGACGACCGGCCCGCGTACGGCCCCGGGCGCGGCGATCACAGGACGCCTCGTCGTCACGGGCGCGGCGGCCATGGGACACCCTGCCGCGCCGGGCGACGCCGCCATGGGGCCCTGGCCGCGCCGGGTGGGGATCACCCGGCGCGGCGGATCGCTCAGCCGAACAGGGCGGGCAGGGCGCCCTGGTGCACCTCGCGCAGCTCGCTCAGCGGGATGGAGAACACGCCCTCGACCTCGAACGCGTCGCCGCCGACCGTGCCCAGGCGGCGGACCGGGACGCCGGCCGCCTCGGCCAGCGCCGTCACCCGCTCCTCGTGCTCCGGGTAGACGGCCACGACGGCACGGGCCACCGACTCGCTGAACAGCTCGGTGAACGGGTCCTCCGGCAGGTTGACCACGCAGCCGAGCCCGCCGCGCAGGCACGACTCGACCAGCGACTGCGACAGGCCGCCGTCGGACAGGTCGTGCGCGGCGTTCAGCACGCCTTCGTGCGCCCCGGCCACGAGCACCGACGCCAGCGCCGCCTCGGCGGCCAGGTCGACGCGCGGCGGCAGGCCGCCGAGGTGCTGGAACACGACGTGCGCCCACTCCGAGCCGCCGAACTCCGGCCGGGTCTCGCCGAGCAGCAGCAGCGTGGTGCCCTCGACGTTGAACGACATCGGCACCCGCCGGTTGACGTCGTCGTGGACACCGAGGACGCCGATCACCGGAGTCGGGTTGATCGGGGTGCTGCCGGTCTGGTTGTAGAAGCTCACGTTGCCGCCGGTCACCGGGACGCCCAGTGCCTGGCAGGCGTCCGCGAGCCCCTCGACGGCGCGCGCGAACTGCCACATGACCTCCGGGTCCTCCGGGGAGCCGAAGTTGAGGCAGTTCGTCACCGCGAGCGGCCGCGCACCCGTCGTGGCGACGTTGCGGTACGCCTCGGACAGCGCGAGCTGCGCGCCGGCGTACGGGTCGAGCCGGGCGTACCGGCCGTTGCCGTCGGTGGCCAGCGCGATGCCCTGCGGCCCGTCGCCGATGCGGATCACACCGGCGTCCTCCGGCGTGGCCAGCACCGTGTTGCCGAGCACGAACCGGTCGTACTGCGAGGTCACGAACGTCTTGTCGGCGAGGTTGGGCGAGCCCACCAGCCACAGGACGGTGTTGCGCAGGTCGTCCGCGGTCGCGGGGCGCGGCAGGCGGCCGGGGCCGTCGGCCTGCAGTTGCCCCAGGTCCGCCGGCGGCTCGTACGGCCGCTCGTACACCGGCCCCTCGTCGGCGGCGGTACCCGGCGGGATGTCGACGATCGTCGCGCCGTGCCAGGTCATGCGCAGCCGTCCGGTGTCGGTGACCTCGCCGATCACCGTGGCCGGGACGTCCCACTTGGCGCAGAGTTCGAGGAAGCGCTCGACCTTGGCCGGCTCGACCACGGCCATCATGCGCTCCTGAGACTCGCTCATCAGGATCTCTTCGGGGCGCAGCGTCGGGTCGCGCAGCGGGACCTTGTTCAGGTCGATGTCCATGCCGCCGGTGCCGGCCGCGGACAGCTCGGTCGTGGCGCACGAGACGCCGGCCGCGCCGAGGTCCTGGATGCCGACGACGAGGTCCTCGGCGAAGATCTCCATGCAGCACTCGGTGAGGAGCTTCTCCATGAAGGGGTCGCCGACCTGCACCGACGGCCGCTTCGCCTGCGCTCTGTTGCCACCCCCTTGGCTTCGCCCCGCCACCCCCGGCTCGTCGAAGGTGGCGCTGGCCAGCACGGAGGCGCCGCCGATGCCGTCCGGCCCGGTGCCCGCGCCGAACAGGATGACCTTGTTGCCCGGCCCCGGCGCGATCGCCCGCTTGATGTCCTCGGGCTTGAGCACGCCGACGCACAGGGCGTTGACCAGCGGGTTCGCGGAATAGCAGGCGTCGAAGACGACCTCGCCGCCGATGTTGGGCAGGCCGAGGCAGTTGCCGTAACCGCCGACGCCGCGTACGACGCCGTCGAGCACCCGGCGCGTGTCCGGCGCGTCCGGCGGGCCGAACCGCAGGGAGTCCATCACGGCGACCGGCCGGGCGCCCATGGACAGGATGTCGCGGACGATGCCGCCGACGCCGGTGGCCGCGCCCTGGTACGGCTCGACGTACGACGGGTGGTTGTGCGACTCGATCTTGAAGGTGACGGCCCAGCCGTTGCCGACGTCGACGACCCCGGCGTTCTCCCCCATGCCGACGAGCAGCGCGTCGTTCTTCGGGGCCTTGTCGGCGAACTGCCGCAGGTGGACGCGGGAGCTTTTGTACGAGCAGTGCTCGCTCCACATGACGGAGTAGATCGCCAGCTCGGCGGAGGTCGGCCGCCGGCCCAGGATCTCCCGCACGCGGGCGTACTCGTCGTCCTTCATGCCGAGCTCGGCGTACGGCAGCGGGAACTCGGGCGTCCCCGCGGCGCGGTCGACGGTGTCCACCTCCACCGGCCGTACCGGCGTCGGCTCGGTGGCCGCCTCGGCGGAGCCCGCCACGGCCGGCGCCACCTGCTCTTCGGACCGCTCGTCACCCTGCTCGTTCACCGGACTGTCCGGCACCTGCTCGCTCATGAGGCCTCCTTCGTCGGAGGAGTGACCAGAAGCGCTGTGCTCAATGCTTCGCTCGCTTCGCTCGCTCATGAATGAACCAGTTTCTTGACGACCGAGGTGAAGAAGCCGAGGCCCTCGGTGGACGTACCGGTCAGGGCCTCGACCGCGTGCTCCGGGTGCGGCATGAGGCCGACGACGTTGCCGGCCTCGTTGCAGATGCCGGCGATGTCGTTCAGCGAACCGTTGGGGTTGACGTCGAGGTAGCGGGCCACGACCCGGCCGCTGGACTCCAGCTCGTCGATGGTCTCCGGGGCGGCGACGTAGCAGCCGTCCATGTTCTTGACCGGGATGACGACCTCCTGGCCCTCCTCGTAGTCGGTGGTCCAGGCGGTGTCGGTGTTCTCGATGCGCAGCCGCTGGGCGCGGCACACGAAGTGGAGGCCGGCGTTCTGGGTCAGCGCGCCCGGCAGCAGGTGCGACTCGCACAGCACCTGGAAGCCGTTGCAGATGCCCAACACGGGAAGGCCGTCGCGCGCGGCGGCGACCAACTTCTCCATGAGGGGCGCGAACCGCGCGATGGCCCCGGCGCGAAGGTAGTCGCCGTAGGAGAATCCGCCGGGCAGGATGACGGCGTCCACGCCGAGCAGATCGCCCTCGGCATGCCACAGGGACACCGGCTCGGCGTCCGCGAGGCGGACCGCTCGTGCGGCGTCCCGGTCGTCCAGCGACCCGGGGAAGGTGATCACGCCCACACGGGCTGACATGGGCACACTCCGATACAGGAACGGACTCGGGCGTGCCCTAGCTTATCCGGGGTTCTAACCTGCGCTTTTCAGGAGTTGCGGCTCGAGGAGCCGCATGGGCGACTCCTCCTGCCAGCTCAGCCGCTTCTGGAGGTAGACGACGGTGCCCGTGTCCGGGCGGCTGTCGAACGTGACGTCGTCGACGAGCGCCCGCATGATCTTGATCCCGCGTCCGGACTCCGAATCGAGGCCCGCGTTCTTCTCCGCGTCACTCTGGAAGCCGTGCCCCGTGTCGGCGACCTTCAGGACACAGTGATCCCCGGCGATACTGGCGATCACCTCATAGTGACTCGTCGAATCAACGTGCTGCACGACATTCGTGCAGGCTTCGGATGCGGCCACGAGAAGGTCGGCAATACAGGCTTCCGAAACCCCCAACCCGCGCAGCGTATCGCCCAGGACCCGGCGGATCACCGGGATGCTGAGAGTCTCACGCGGCAAGTCGAGTGAGAACTTCATATCCACCGGTCACCTCGTGTCATCCTTTGACCCCTGACCTGGGGGTCGACCCCGTCTCCGTGATTCTTTCAACGAAGCTAAGGCTTCCCCGGTGGAAACTGGCGTAATCGCGTTACCGAGCTAACTTTGGGCGACTATTCGGCGCGCAGTTCGAACGTCTCGATGACGGGGTTGGCCAGCAACGTCTCGGCCATCTTCCGAACACGTTCCGTGGCCGCTTCGTCGGCCGGTCCTTCCACTTCGATCTCGAACCGCTTGCCTTGCCTTACCCCGGTGACCCCTTCGAAACCGAGGCGCGGCAGTGCGCGGGCGACCGCCTGGCCCTGGGAATCGAGAATTTCCGGCTTGAGCATGACCTCGACGATGAAACGCGCCATGGTGACCCCCTCTGATCTGCAGGTACGGCATCGAAGCGTACGGCACGTCCGGCCACCCGATGACGCGAAGCCTCTTCCGATGGGATCGTAGGGGCCGATCACCGCCCCCGGAGGAATCGTCATGCGCGCCGAGGAACTGACCGAGTCGGAGTCGGCACTGTGGGAGGCGTTCCCCGCCGCGCGGACCGTTGACCTCGGCGGCCGGGGCGAAGTGCGGGCCGAGGTCATCGCGGCGCTGCTCTCGGGCGCACGGCCGCCCGAGCCGGGACGGGTGCCCGCGGTCCGTCTCACCGGTGCGAAGATCACCGGGCTGCTCGACCTGTCGTTCGCCGACGTGCCGTACGCCGCACTGCTGCGCGACTGCGATTTCGCGGAGACGCCGAGCCTGTACGGCGCCCGGCTCCGGCAGATGAACCTGTCCGGCTCCCGGCTGCCGGGCCTGCATGCCTCCGACGCCCGGATCGACGGCCTGCTCTGGCTGAAGGGCTGCCGGTTCGATGGCCCCGTCCTTCTCGTCGGGACGCAGGTCGACGGCGCGCTGTCCCTAAGCTCGGCGCGGGTCGATGGTGAACGCGCTCTGCAGGCCGACGGCCTGACCGTCGCCCGCGACCTGATCGCCGCCGGCCTGACCGTCTCCGGATCGGCTCGCCTGCGGGGAGTACGGGTGCAGGGCGCGATCATCCTCGACCGCGCCCGGCTGTTCTGCCCGGGCGGTGTGGCGCTGGACCTGGACCGGGCTCGGGTCGAGGGTGCGGTCGCCCTCGGCAACGGTCTGCGCGCCGAGGGGATGGTCAGCCTGCGGTCGGCGGTGATCGGCGGCACCCTGGAGATGAGCGGCGCGGAGCTGGTCAATCCCTCGGGCATCGCGCTGCGCGGTCATCTCCTCACCGTCGGCAGCAGCCTTCGGGCCTCGATCCGGGCGAGCGGACAGGTTTACCTCAACGCCGCGCACATCACCGGGTCGATCGTTCTCGACGGGGCCAACCTGTCGAATCCGGGTGGAACGGCGCTGCGCGCCTCCCGAGTGGAGGTCACCGGCGGCATCTTCGGCAGGTACGGCTTCGCCGCCGACGGCGCAGTCCACCTGGTCGACACGCGTGTCGGGGCGGGCGTCGACCTGTCCGGCGCCCGGATCACCGCGCCGGGGACCGTGGCGCTCAAGGCCGGTGGAATCTCCGTCGGCGGTGCCGTGAACTGCTGCGACGGCTTCACCGCCGTCGGCGAGGTGTCGCTCGAGGCCGCCACGGTGCAGGACTCACTCGCCCTGGACGGGGCCCGGCTGTCCAATCCGGGCGGTCCGGCGCTGTCCGCGAACCGGATCGAGGTGGGCGGGACGATCTCGGGCAAAGGCGGCCTGACGGCCGAAGGCGGGATCTGGCTCCTGGACGCCCGCGTCGGCGCGAGCGTCGAGTTCAACGGGGCGACGCTGTCCAATCCGGGCGGGCGCGCGCTGACCGCCTCGGGGATCGACGTCGGCCGCGTGGTCGACTGCTGCGACGGGTTCACCGCCGACGGCCGGGTTTCCTTCTCCAGCGCCCGGATCGGCGGCCAGGTGTGCTTCACGGACGCGAAGATCGACGCCTCCGTCACACTGCACGGCGCTCGGGCCGACACCCTGCGGCTCACCGAGGGCACGCGTATCACGGGCCCCCTCGACCTCCAGCACGCGACGATCGGTGTGGTCCGCGACCACCCGGCGGCCTGGCCCGCCGAGACGCTGCTCACGGGGTTCTCCTACGACTCGTTCGACACGCCGCTGTCCGCGACCGACCGGGTAGCCTGGCTCGACGGCGCGGCCGGGTACCAGCCGCAGCCGTACGAGCAGCTCGCGGCCGTCTACCGGCGGCTCGGGCAGGACGCCGACGCCCGTACGGTCCAGCTCGCCCGGCAACGCCGCCGTCGGCGGACCCTGCCGCGCTGGCTCGCCCTCTGGGGCGTGGTGCAGGACTGGACGGTCGGCTACGGCTACCGGCCGCAGCGTGCGGTGCTCTGGCTGGCCGGGCTGCTGCTCATCGGCGCCGCGGCGTTCGGCGCCCACCACCCGCCACCGCTCAAGGTCGGCGAGGCCCCTCCGTTCAACCCGGTCCTCTACACGCTCGACCTGCTCCTGCCGATCATCGGCTTCGGCCAGGAGTCGGCGTACGCGCCGCGCGGCTGGCAGCAGTGGCTCGCCGCCGCACTCGTCGCGTCGGGCTGGATCCTCGCCACCACGATCGCCACAGGCGTCACCCGGGTCCTCTCCCGTCAGTAGCCGGACTGAATTCCTACTTCTTTGATAATCTGGCTCCATGAGCGAGCAGGCGTACAGCGTCGGCGAAGGCCCAGCGACCAGGGTGAGTCTCTCCCTACCCGAGGGAACGGCCGAAGCGATCCGCCAACGGGTCGGCAAGCGCGAGTTCTCGGCCTTCATCACGGAAGCGGTCGAGCGCGAGCTGCGCGGCCAGATCCTGGATGAGTACCTGGCCGACTACGAACGCCGCAAGGGACCGGTCTCAGCACGAGAACAGGAGACGGCGCGCCAGGTCTTCGACGAGGTGTTCGCCGAGGAGGGCAATTGGCCCGCCGCAAGCTGAGCCACGAGGGCACCCTCGTGCTCGACTGTGAGGGACTGTCGAAGCTCGTCGATGATCACGAGCGTGTCGTCGCGTTGGTCACGGAATCCCGCAAAAGAGGCATGGAGGTGGTGATCAGCGCGCTGACCATCATCGAAGCCGCGCATCGCCGGACCGACAAGGCGCGACTGGCCTGGCTCCTCTCAGGTGTGCGGATCGTTCACGTCGGCGAAGAGGAGGCCAAGGCCGCCTCGACGAGGCTGATCAACGCCGGGTTGCACGGCCACAAGTACGCGATCGACGCCGTCGTGGCCGAGATGGCCGTACGGCAGCGGCGTCCAGTCGTCCTTCTCACCTCGGACATCGACGACATGACGAAGCTCTGCGGTGATCGGGTGCGTCTCGTGTCCGTGTAAGCGATCACACCGGTCGGGTCGCCGACGCGCTATACATGAAGGTTCTGTCGTCACCCCGGAGCCGTGGATGTTGATCGATGACCTGACCAAGCCCGAGCGGGTGCTCTGGGACGCGTTCCCGCGCGGTGAGACGGTGGACCTGTCCGGCGGTGACCAGGACTTCGACGCCACGAACGCCTGGGGCCCCGAGCGCACCATCCGCGCCGAGGTGATCTCCGCGCTGCTGCTGGGCGCGCGGGAGAACGAGCCCGGCCAGGTCGCCGCCGTACGCCTGACCGGCGCGCGGATCACGGGCACGCTCAACCTCGGGCACGCCCACGTCACCGTCCCGCTCGCGCTCACCGGCTGCCAGCTCACCGACGCGCCGCACCTGTACTGGGCGCGGCTGCGCAGCGTCCACCTCATGCGCTGCCGGCTGCCCGGCCTGGTCGCCTCGGGCGTGCGCATCGACGGGCACCTGTGGCTGGAGGGCAGCCACGTGTACGGCGGCGTGTGGCTCGACAGCGCCCACATCACCGGCATCCTGAACCTGACCGGCGCCTACCTGTCCCACCCGGGCGGTGACTCGCCGCTGCTCGCCGACCGCCTCATCGTCGACAACAACGTCTACTGCGACCAGGGCTTCACCGCCGAGGGCGAGGTGCGGCTGCCGGGCGCGCACATCGGCGGCCTGCTCAACCTGCGCGGCGCGCGGCTGCGCAACCCGAAGGGCCAGGCGCTGTACGCCAGCCGGCTCGCGGTCGCGGCCAACATGTTCTGCGACGGCGGGTTCAGCGCTGAAGGGGAGATCCGGCTGCGCGGCGCGCGCATCGGCGGCTACCTCTCGATGGTCGGCGCGACCGTCTCCAACCCGGGCCGTACCGCGCTGAACTGCGACGACATGGGCATCGAGACCGACATCTACTGCTCGGACGGCTTCCGTTCCGAGGGCGTGGTCAGCCTGGCGGGCGCGCGGATCGGCGGCCTGTTCAACCTGCGCGGCGGGCGGCTGTCCAACCCGGCCGGGGTCGCCCTGAACCTCCAGCGGGCCCAGGCCGAAGAGGTGATGCTGCGGGCCGCCGAGCCGGTCAAGGGCGTCGTCGACCTGAGCTACGCGCGGATCAAGCTGCTGCGCGACGACCCACTGTCCTGGGCGCCGAGGTACCAGCTCGACGGCCTGACGTACGAGATGATCGACCCGCCGCTGACCGCCAAGGAGCGGCTCAAGTGGGTGGCCCGCGACACCGACGGCTACATCCCACAGCCGTACGAGAAGCTCGCGGAGACCTACCGGGTCCTCGGGCACGACGGCGAGCGGCGCTCCGTCCTGCTGGCCAAGCAGCGAGCACGCCGGAACACCCAGCCGGTGCCGCGCCGGATCTGGGGATACGCCCAGGACTGGACCGTCGGCTACGGCTACCGGCCCTTCCTGGCGGCCGCGTGGCTGGTGGCGCTGCTGGCGTTCGGCACCGTGGTCTTCCAGCACCGGCCGCTGATCCAGGAACCGGGGCACAACACGCAGTTCAACCCGTTCCTGTACACCCTGGACCTGCTGCTACCGGTCGGCTCGCTGGGCCAGGAGGGGGAGTTCGCCCCCCACGGCATCTACCTGTGGATATCCGACGCGCTCGTCGCCGCGGGCTTCATCCTCGGCTTGACCGTCGCCGCCGGCGCGACCCGCGTACTGTCCCGAGAGTGATCCACTCCTACCGAATCAGCGCGTGATTCGCGTTGGTGGCAGGGCACAACCTTCCGGGTACGTTTCCGTAGGAGCAAAGGCTTGCGCCCGGGTACGTGGCCTCTGTCACGATGACGACTACGTCTCCCGTACTCGCCGGGATCCGCGGGAAGGGCGACGCGCAACCAGGCCGACCGCGGCGATCCCGCGAACGGCCCTGAACGCACGAGGAGTGGCACGTGATCGTCGACGCCGCGCGCGGTGCGCCCCTGGGCACCGACGCACAGTCTCCCCCATCGGAACTCGTCCAGTTGCTCACCCCTGAGGGCGAGCGCGTCGAGCACCCCGACTACGACGTGAACCTGACCCCCGACGAGATCAAGGGTCTGTATCGCGACCTGGTGATCGTCCGCCGGATCGACACCGAGGCCGTCGCGCTGACCCGCCAGGGCGAGCTGGGCATCTGGGCCTCGCTGCTCGGCCAGGAGGCCGCGCAGATCGGCTCGGCGCACGCCCTGCGGCCGGACGACATGGCGTTCCCCAGCTACCGGGAGCACGGTGTGGCCTGGTGCCGGGGCGTCGACCCGCTCGACCTCCTGGGTCTCTTCCGTGGCGTGAACCACGCCGGGTGGGACCCGAAGGAGCACAACTTCCACCTCTACACGATCGTCATCGGCAGCCACACGCTGCACGCCACCGGCTACGCCATGGGCATCCAGCGCGACGGCGCCGAGAACGCCGCCATCGTCTACTTCGGCGACGGCGCGACCAGCCAGGGCGACGTCAATGAGGCGTTCGTCTGGTCGGCGGCGCAGAACGCCCCGATCGTCTTCTTCTGCCAGAACAACCAGTGGGCCATCTCCGAGCCGCTGGAGAAGCAGTCCCGCATTCCGCTGTACCGCCGCGCCGAGGGCTTCGGCTTCCCCGGCATCCGCGTCGACGGAAACGACGTCTTCGCCGTGCACGCCGTCACCCAGAAGGCCCTCGAGAACGCCCGCAGCGGCCAGGGCCCGACGCTCATCGAGGCGTTCACCTACCGGATGGGCGCGCACACCACCACGGACGACCCGACGCGCTACCGGCTCCAGGCCGAACTCGAGTCGTGGAAGCTGAAGGACCCGATCGAGCGCCTCAAGGCCTACCTCGTGAAGAACCAGCTGGCCGACCGCGCGTTTTTCGACGCGATCGACGCCGAGGCCAAAGAGCTCGGCTCGGACCTGCGGAAACGGTGTCTAGAATTGCCCGACCCGGAGCCGACGGCGATCTGGGAGAACGTCTATGCGACCGAGCACTCGCTGCTCGCGGAAGAACGTGGCCAGTTCACCTCGTACCTGGCGACGTTCGAGGATGTGTCCCGATGAGGGGGCGGCCGACTCAGGCCGGGGGTACGCGCGGAGGGGAGTGCGACGGTGAGCGCTGAGACGCTGACTCTTTCCAGGGCTATGAACGAGGGCCTTCGCAAGGCCATGGAGAACGACCCGAAGGTCCTCATCATGGGTGAGGACGTCGGCAAGCTCGGCGGTGTCTTCCGGGTGACCGATGGTCTGCAGAAGGACTTCGGCGAGGCGCGCGTCATCGACACGCCGCTGGCCGAGTCCGGCATCGTCGGCACGGCCATCGGCCTCGCGCTGCGCGGCTATCGGCCGGTGTGCGAGATCCAGTTCGACGGGTTCGTGTTCCCGGCGTTCAACCAGATCACCACGCAGCTCGCCAAGATGCGGATGCGGTCGCTCGGCACGCTCGAACTACCGGTCGTCATCCGCATCCCGTGCGGCGGCGGCATCGGCGCGGTCGAGCACCACAGCGAGTCGCCGGAGGCGTACTTCACCCACACCGGCGGCCTGCGCGTCGTCGCGTGCTCGAACCCGTCCGACGCGTACACGATGATCCAGCAGGCCATCGAGTGCCCCGACCCGGTGATCTTCTTCGAGCCGAAGCGCCGCTACTGGGACAAGGCCCCCGTCGACCGCGACCTGTCCAAGGCCGCGCCGTTCGACAAGGCCGTCGTCGCGCGCCCCGGCGAGGACGTGACCGTGCTCGCGTACGGGCCGATGGTCAAGACCTCCCTCGAGGCCGCGCAGGCCGACGAGCAGCACTCGATCGAGGTCATCGACGTCCGCTCGCTCAACCCGCTCGACGAGGAGACGATCCTGCGGTCCGTACGCCGGACCGGCCGGTGCGTCGTCGTGCACGAGGCGCCGATCTTCAACGGGTACGGCGGCGAGCTCGCCGCCCGGATCACCGAGAAGTGCTTCTACCACCTGGAGGCACCGGTGCTGCGGGTCGGCGGCTTCTCCACGCCGTACCCGCCGTCCCGTCTCGAGGACCACTACCTGCCCGACCTCGACCGCGTCCTCGACGCCGTCGACCGGACCTTCGCGTGGTGAGCATGGGCGAGCTGAAACAGTTCAAGCTGCCGGATGTCGGCGAGGGCCTGACCGAGGCCGACATCGTCAAGTGGCACGTACACCCCGGCGACGCCGTCGAGGTCAACCAGACGATCGTGGAGATCGAGACGGCCAAGGCCGTCGTCGAGCTGCCCTGCCCGTACGAGGGCACGGTCGCCGAGCTCCTCGTCGAGGAGGGCACGACGGTCGACGTCGGCGTCCCGATCATCTCGGTCGCGGTCGGCGGCGACGTCCCGGCCGCGGAGGGGGCCACGCCCGCCCCCGCCGCCGAGGGCGCGCGGGAGCCGGGCATGGAGGGCAGCCCCGCCCCGGCGGTCGACCCGTCCGCCCCGGAGCAGAAGCGCGTCCCGGTGCTGGTCGGCTACGGCGTGAAGGCCGGCTCGACCAAGCGCCGCCCCCGCAAGGCCGCGGCCTCCGGCGCCCCGCCCGCGCCCGCCCCCGCCGCGACCGCTCCGGCGAGCGCGCCCGCCGCACCGGCGCAGCCCGTTCCCGCCGCCCGGCCCGCCGGGTCGCGGGTGGCGGTGCTGGCCAAGCCTCCGGTCCGCAAGCTGGCCAAGGACCTGGGCGTCGACCTGAGCGGCGTCACCGGCAGCGGCCCGCAGGGGTCGATCACCCGGGACGACGTCCGCCAGGCCGCCGAGGCCCCCGCGGCCCCGGTCCGTACGGCGGGCGAGCGACGGGAGGAGCGCATCCCGATCCGCGGGGTGCGCAAGCACACGGCGGCGGCCATGGTGCAGTCGGCGTTCACCGCGCCGCACGTCACCGAGTGGCTGCAGGTCGACGTGACCGAGACCATGAACGCCGTCAAGCGGCTGCGCGAGCTGCCCGACTTCGAGGGCGTCAAGGTCTCGCCGCTGCTGCTGGTCGCCAAGGCGCTGCTGCTGGCGGTCCGGCGCAACCCGCTGGTCAACTCGGCGTGGGACGAGGACGCGCAGGAGATCGTGGTCAAGCACTACGTGAACCTGGGCATCGCCGCCGCGACCGAGCGCGGGCTGATCGTGCCGAAGGTCCGGGACGCCCACGACCTGTCGCTGCCGGACCTGGCCCGGGCACTCGCCGACCTCGCCGCCACGGCGCGGGCCGGCAAGTCCACCCCGGCCGACCTGTCCGACGGCACGATCACGATCACGAACGTCGGCGTCTTCGGCATCGACGCGGGCACCCCGATCCTGCCCCCCGGCGAGTCGGCCATCCTGGCCGTCGGCCAGATCCGGGACATGCCCTGGGTGCACGAGGGCGAGATCAAGGTCCGCAAGGTGACGACGCTGGCACTGTCGTTCGACCACCGCATCGTCGACGGCGAGCTCGGCTCCGCCGTCCTCCGCGAGGTCGGCGCCATGCTCGAGGACCCCATGCGCATGCTCGCCTGGTCCTGACCGAGAGGGGCTCCGGACCGCATCGGCCCGGAGCCCTACCGGCGGATCACTTCGTGAATCAAGGGCAGGTCTGGCGCTTGGCGGTGAGGTCGAGGGTCTTCTTGATCGAGCTGAGGCGCAGGCGCTTGGACTCGGGGCAGAACTTGCTGAGCGGCAGGTTGTACTCGGCGTGGAAGACAGGCTTGCCCGCGTTGATGAACGGCTTGAGCGTCGCGCACTCCTTGTACTCGGCGCACTGCTCGTTCACAGCGAAGTCGAAGTCCTTGACCAGGGAGGGGATCTGGTCCAGGTCGTTCTTCAGGCCCACCGCGAGCCCCTTCTGGTGGGCGACGCTCGCCAGCATCCGGTCGAACGCCAGCTGCTGCTTAGCGGTCAGAGGGAAGCCGGAGTCGTTCTGGTAGGCGTCCACGTTGTCCGGCTCGACGCCGTCGAAGCCCTTCGCCTTGCACCGGTCCAGGCGATTGGCCCAGATCTTCTGCAGCACGTCGATCTTGCGGACGTCGAGCCAGCGCTCCTTCGGCCAGCCGTCGAGCTTCTTGCCGATGACCGACTTGGGGAAGGACGCGTAGTCCGGCCGTCCCTCCTCCACCGAGCCGGCGCTGACGTAGCAGATGACCTTGCGCCCCTGGCGGTGCAGCGCGGTCACCGTCGCCTTCGGCGTCTCGAACATGTCGACGTCGTAGACGCTCGCCTTGACCGACGTATCGATCTTCCCGCTGAGCTGCCACTGCCAGCTGACGCCGGACTTCGGCCGCCACCAGGAGGTCGCCCGCGTCGGCGTCGTGGCGTGTGCCGACGCCGTGGCATGCGCCGCCGTGTCCCGCGCGCCGCCTCCCGAGCCGCCGCAGCCCGCGAGCGCGGCGAGGGCCAACACGACCGGGACGTACCCATAACGCCGATAACGCCGTTGCACCATGAATGATCAAGTTACCCGGCCCCCGGACCGTCGGGGTACTTGCGCCTCTTCGCCGCGCATCGGCGATCGGCCGCGCCACCGCCTGGGATTTGACGCGCGCAGACCCAGCGATCAGTACGCTGAGAGCAATGCTCCCCCGACTGTTCGCCTGGCTGAGACGGCACCAGTGGCTCGTCGACCTCATGCCGACGTTGGCGCTCTGCGTGGTCTCGCTGCTCTCGCGGGGCCGGTACGTCACCTTGATGCCGAACGGCCTGCCTCGCGAGGTCCCGCTCCCGGCCCACGGCACGCTGGCCGTCGTGATGTGCCTGCCGCTGATCTGGCGGCGCCGGTGGCCGCGGGCGGTATTCGCATTCATCGCGCTGGTGGCGCTCGTCCAGTGGCTCGCGGACATCAATGTCGCCCTGTACGACTTGGCGGTGCCCGTCGCCCTGTACACCATCGCGGCGCAGTGCGTCCTCCGGTGGGCGCTTGCCGCGTTGTTGTTCGCCGAGATCGGCATGGTCCTGACGGTCTGGCGGGCGGTGAAGCAGGTCCCGCCCCAGGCTCAGTGGAGCTCGGCGAGCCACCGATCGGTCATGATCGGGGCCATCTGGCTGTTCGGGCTGTACGTCAGCACCCGGCGCAAGTACGTCCTTGGCCTGGAAGAACGCGCCGAGCGCCTCGAGCGTGAGCGCGACGCGAAGGCCGAAGCGGCCGCCGCCGACGAACGCGCCCGGATCGCCCGCGAGATGCACGACGTCATCGCGCACAGCATCAGTGTGATGGTGATCCAGGCCGACGGCGCATCGTACGCCGTCGACACCGACACCACGGGGACCAAGAAGGCGATACAGGCGATCGGCGCCACGGGTCGGCAGGCGCTCATGGAGACACGCCGCATGCTCGGGGTGCTCCGCGAGAGCGACGGCCAGTCCACGCTCGTGCCACAGCCGGGCGTCGACCAGCTCCCCGATCTTGTCCAGCAGATACGTACCGCCGGGCTCGCGGTCGAGCTCGCGGTCAGCGGCGAGTCCGTGCCGCTGACCGCGGGGCTGGGGCTCGCCGTCTACCGGATCGTGCAGGAGGCGCTCACGAACGTCATGAAGCACGCCGGTCCGGCGGCCACCGCGCACGTCGCACTCCACTACGGTGATCAGGCGATCGAGGTACGAATACGCGACGACGGGCGAGGCGCCACGTTCTCCGACGGACGCGGCCACGGTCTGGTCGGCATGCGCGAGCGCGCCGCCGTTTACGGCGGGCAGGTGAGAGCCGAGCCGGCGCCGGGCGGCGGCTTCGAGGTCGTCGCGCGGCTGCCGGTGAAAGAGCAGATCAAGGCCTGACCATCAGGGTGCTGTTCGTCGACGACCAGGAGCTCGTACGGATCGACCCACGCAGATGAGGGGTCGTGTTCAGGCAGCCGCGCGGCACCCGTGGCGGTGGCCGGAATGGGACGTTACGTTAACCCATCGTCTCCGGCCCGCTTACTCAGGCACGCGGCCGCCGAACCCGGGGGAGGGCTTAGCGCCGGATCGGGTTCCGACGCTCGCCCGGGCCTTAACCCCCGCTCAGGAGGTCGGAGGTGTGGAGCCACAGCGGACAGCGGCGTCGGGAAGCCGGAGACCATCGAGGTAGTCGTTGATCATCTTGCTCTCACACCCTGGGGTGAAGACCTTCATTCCGTGCGTCCAGTCACGCAGGATGACCAACCTGGCCTTGGGGCCCAGTTGTCGCGCGACCTGGCGCGACCAGGCCGCCGGGGTCGCGTTGTCATACCGGCTCTCCACGAGGAGCGTGGGGGCGGCCGTGGTGCTGGTCGCCTTGGATTGGGGATTGCGCACCGGGGTGGGCCAGCCCTGGCAGGTGAGGATCGACTTCATGGCGTTGGGCGAGTACCCCACCAGCGGCGCTGCGATCGCAGAGGTCTTGAGATCGCCACGGAGGGCGGACCCGTTCGGATATCCCATCGCGAAGTCCTGACAGACGATCGGATCGGCGTAGTTGATCGTGGCCGGGAGCTCACCCTCGGAGTCGGACGGCCACGGTTTCCCCGCGTCCAGGGTCTTCAGGAAGCTGGCCGCGGCCGACCAGGACGGCGTCCACAGCATGGCATCGACTTCGCCGGCCACGGTGAACGGCGTCCATGTGAAACCGGATTCGTCCGTACCGGTCAGTTCGCCGTTCTGCGCCTTCGCCACCACCCGGCGGTAGACATCGGCCGGCCTACTGCCATGGAGAGCGCAGGAACTCGTGCGGGCACACCAGCGAGCGAACTGGTCGAAGGATTCGTCGAATGCGTTGGCGGCCGTCACCGCGAACCGGCGACGCGGGGCGCTGTGATCCATGATTCCGTCCAGCACCGCCGCCCGGACGTGCGCGCCGAACATCGCGGCGTACTGCTGACCGAGCAGCGTGCCGTAGGAGTGCCCGTACAGGCTGATTTTCCGCTCTCCCAGCGCCGTGCGCACCGCGTCCACATCTCGTGCGGCGCTCGCCGTGTCCAGGTGGTCGAACACCGGCCCCGTGGCCTTCCGACAGGCGTCGGCCAGCGCGCGGTTGCGCTCCCGCAGCGTCGCCAACTCCCGGTCGGTACGCGGCAGGCGGTTCCCGACGGCCGTCATGACCTGGCGGGTCGGGCAGGTGAGCGGGCTGCTCTTGCCAACGCCTCTCGGATCCAGACTGACGATGTCGAACCTTTTCTCCAGGCCCCCGAAACCGGGCTGACCCGCGACCGTGTCCACTCCCGACTGTCCGGGACCACCGGGGAGGAAGACCAGAGTGCCGAACCGTCGCGACGGCTGCGTGACCGCCCGGCGGACGATCGCGATCTGGATCCGGCGTCCACGCGGCCTGCTCCAGTCCAGCGGCACGCTGACGGTCCCGCACTGCACGTCGCCCTGGCCACCTGAGCATTGCCGCCACACGATCTTTGACTGTACGGCGGCACCCGCCGATTCTGCCCGAACGGCTCCATCCCCGCACGCGGCGATCGAAGGGGCCAGCATCAGGCAGGCCCCCGCCATCAGAATTGCCCGGTTGAGCATTGACGTCTCCTAGTAGTCGCGGAAATCCCCAAAGCTAATGAATGGCGTTCAGCGCCTACGTCACCGTGAAGACGGCTCTTTCCCCCTGGCCTCATGCGACCTCAGTCGCATTGGCTGATCATCCTGTGGGCGGACGGAACAGCCGGAAGAGCGCCGGACGAGGCCATGATCAGGACCAGTCCCGGTGCCTTGGATTGTGCGAACCGGCCCCGGTCAACCGCCTGGGATGGAAGATTGGGGGCGCGTGCGACTTGAAGCGCATGCGCCCGTCCACCCGCCGGCTGATCGACAATAGCCGCGTGACGGACGCCCGCAGGCGCCCGGGAACGGTTCACTCAGGGCATGGACGAGAACAAGGCGGCCCGCTGGGCGGCCGCACTGGCCATTGGGGCTGCGGCCGCAACCGCCCTCACCGGCTGCGGTCTTTCCGAAGGCGTCAAGGAGAAAACGAACGGACACGTCAAGACCGTCTCCTATACGACGGCCACGGCCGGCAAGAGCGATCGACAGACCCAACTGCCGAGCTGGGTACCGGACCAGGCGCGCTCGGTCTCCGAGGCCATCCGCACCACCGGCTCGGAGCGCATACTTCGCTTCACCCTCGACGATCCCAAAGCGCTCACAGCCTGCCACCGAGCCGCCCCTTCGCGCACGCCGGCGACCCTGACCGCCTCGTGGTGGCCCAGCGGTCAGGAGTCCAAGACCAATACGCTCTGCACGACCGACTGGTACGTCCTGGAGCAGGGGACCACGGTCTACGCTTACCGCCCTGAAATCCATCCTCAACCGAACAACTGATCGCGCGTCGCAGCAGCGCTGTCGACACCCTTGCCGTCGTCGCCACCGGGATGAGCATGACGCCGCAGACCGCGCCCATCGAACAGCGGCGACGTCCATGAGCCGTCTTTCCGTCGCCTACAGCAACTCGGAGGCTCCAGCGGAACCGGTGATCAGGGCTATGCAGTCCCCGCCGACCCCGGTCGACGTCCGGATCGACGCGATCAATCTGGTCAGCCAGGAGCGCGTGGGCCACTCTTACGTCTGGGACCGCATCGCGACCGTTGAGCTCGGACCCGTCCGATGAAGCT
Organism: Actinoallomurus sp. NPDC052274; assembly: GCF_040679475.1. Lineage (NCBI taxonomy): Bacteria > Bacillati > Actinomycetota > Actinomycetes > Streptosporangiales > Thermomonosporaceae > Actinoallomurus > Actinoallomurus sp. NPDC052274. The sequence continues at coordinate 45,839 of NZ_JBFAUT010000021.1, read as the reverse complement.
TAGGGACGCAGCCGCCCGAGCGTGTGATCCCTGGTTATCGGTGACCATAGGACGCAGCAGATGCCAGCGATCAAGGTCTCCGTACCTGGCGGTCGGCGGAGCGCCGCGAGATGGAGAAGCCGCCGAGACGTGAGTCCCGGCGGCTGGAAGGCCCGCAGCCTTCCTTGGAGTCCATCCGTAGTGCAGCGAGTTCGCTCACCTTGATGCCGTCGGCGTCCGCCTGCAGCGACGAAAGGCTCGGTGAAAGCGGGCACAGACTCCGAGGAAAAGCCGCATAATCCGCATCCGGGGCCTGTTCCCCGAGCTTCACGGACGTATGGCCGGCAGGGCGTCGGTCAGGGGCAGGTCTGGCGCTTGGCGGTGAGGTCGAGGGTCTTGCGGATGGAGCTGAGCTTCAGGCGCTTGGACTCGGCGCAGAACTTGCTCAGCGGCAGGTCGTACTCGGCGTGGAAGACGGGCTTGCCCGCCGTGATGAACGGCTTGAGGGCGGAGCACTCGTCGTACTCGGCGCACTGCTCGTTCACCGCGAAGTCGAAGTCCTTCACCAGGGCCGGGATCTGGTCGAGGTCGTTCTTCAGCCCGACGGCGAGGCCCTTCTGGTGGGCGACGCTCGCCAGCATGCGGTTGAACGCGAGCTGCTGCTTCGCCGTCACCGGGAAGCCGGACTTGTTCGCGTACGCGTCGGCCAGGTCCGGTTCGACGCCGTCGAAGCCCTTGGCCTTGCACTGGTCCAGACGCGCCGCCCAGATCGGCTGGATCACGTCGATCTTCCGGATGTCGACCCAGCGCTCCTGCGGCCAGCCGTCGACCTTGTTGCCGAGGACGGACTTGGGGAACTTGGCGTAGTCGGGCCGGCCCTGCTCCGCCGCGCCGATGTCGATGTAGCAGATGACCTTACGGCCCTTGGCGTGCAGCGCGGTCACCGTCGACTTGGGCGTGTCGAACATGTCGACGTCGTAGACGCTCGCGTTCACCGACGTGTCGATCTTGCCGCTGAGCTGCCACTGCCAGCTCACGCCGGTCTTCGGCTTCCACCAGGAGGCCGAGGCCGCCTGCGCCTTCGCCGATGCCGTCTCGTGGGCGGCCACGTCGCGGGCGCCGCCCGAACTGCCGCAGCCGGCGACGGCGGCGAGGGACAGCGCGAGGATCGCGTATTTCAGTGCCATAGGTGAGCAAGCTAGCTGGACGCCGCCGGAACGTCAGCATTTCGGGACAAGTGATGATCTTGACTCGCGCCCGGTTGAGCCCGAATTGTGACCTGGGTTACAGGTGTGGAGCCGCCGTGATCGTGGAAATCCTTCGACATCTCAGTAAAGAGCGTGAAAAGCCTGCCTGGGAGGCGCGGCATGAAGATCACGCGAGCGGCGGCGGCCGTCATGGCGACCGGCCTCATCGTGGCCGGATGCTCGGGCGGGGCGAGCGGGGGCGGCGGGACCACGATCCGGATCAGCGCCAACGGCGTCAAGGGCGGCAAGAACGCCGCCGGCGCCGCGTGGGTCACCGACTACGTCATCCCGAAGTTCACCGCGTACGAGAAGAGCAAGGGGAAGAAGGTCACCGTCCGCTACCTGGGGACGGGCGTGGACGACGCTCCGTACAAGGAGAAGACGGCGCTCGACCTGAAGTCGGGCGGCGGCGCGGACCTGCTGCAGATCGACGGCATCTGGGTCGGTGAGTTCGCCCAGGCGGGATACATCAAGCCGCTCGACCAGACCGTCGGCGCCGCCGCGAACCAGTGGGACGGCTTCGCCCAGATCCCCGGGCCGGTGCAGAACATCATGGCCTTCGACGGCAAGCGGTACGGCCTGCCGAGCGGCACCGACGGCCGCGTGATCTTCTACAACCGGAAGCTGTTCCAGCAGGCCGGGCTCCCCGCCGACTGGCAGCCGAAGAGCTGGGACGACGTCCTCGCCGCGGGCCGGCGGCTCAAGGGCGTCAAGGGCGTCACACCGATCCAGCTCAACGCCGGCACCGCGATGTCGGAGGCCACGTCCATGCAGGGCGTGCTGCCGCTGCTCGCCGGCACCGGCCACCAGATCTACGAGAACGGCCGGTGGCTCGGGAACACCCCGCAGATCCGCGACGTCCTCGACGTCTACAAGAAGGTGTACTCCAGCGGACTCGGCGACCCGCGGCTGCAGCAGAACCCGCAGGGCCGGGACGAGTCGTTCCAGCGGTTCGCCCAGGGGAAGGTCGGCATGCTGCTGGAGAGCGACTACTTCTGGCGTGAGGTCGTCGGCCCGAACGCCGAGGTGGCGCCGATGAAGGATCGGGACCAGACGGTCGGGTACGCGCTGATCCCCGCCGTGCGGCCCGGCGGCGGCGTGCGCGGCCAGGACTTCGTCAGCCTGTCCGGCGGCAGCGGCTGGGTGATCAATCCGCACACGAAGAACGCCGCGCTGGTCTGGGACCTGCTGACCTTCATGCAGTCCCACGACGCGGTCAAGGAGGAGGTGCGCCGCACGGCGGTCGGCATCAGCCCGCGCACCGACGTGAACACCGAGACGCTCGCGAGCGATCCGCTGCTGAACTTCATCTCGACCAAGGTGCTGCCGATCACCGTCGTACGCCCCGGCCTCGCCGCGTACCCGCAGGTCTCCACGGCCCTGCAGAAGGCGACCGGCGACGTGGTGGCGGGCGGGAGCGTCGACGCGGCGGCGAAGGCGTACGAACGGAACCTCGAGCAGGCCGTCGGTGGCCGTGGCAGCGTCAGCACCGGCTGAGCGGCGGGCCGGCCTGGCGTTCGTCCTCCCGGCCCTGCTGCTCATCACGGTGTTCCTCATCCTGCCGGCGTTGTGGACCCTCTACCTGGGGCTGACGGACTACCGGCTCACCGGGACGGCGGCCGCGCACCCGCGGATCGTCGGCACGGACAACTACACGCGGGCGCTCGGCGACAAGGACTTCCGCGACGCCCTCGGCCGTACGCTGCTGTTCGTCTTCGGCTCGGCCGTCGTCGGGCAGAACGTCCTCGGCTTCCTCCTGGCGTGGTCGTTGCGTGCGACCAGGGCGTGGGTGCGGGCGACGGTCGAGACGGTCGTGCTGCTCGCCTGGATCCTGCCGGGCGTGGTGGTGGCCTGGCTGTGGATCGCGTTCCTGAAGGACCAGGGCGGCACGCTCAACGCCATCCTGCATACGCCGGGCCACGACTGGTGGTTCGAGCATCCGATGGGCGCGCTCATCGTGTTCAACACGTGGCGGGGCACGGCGTTCTCGATGATGCTGTTCTCGGCCGCGCTGTCGAACGTGCCGCCGAGCCAACTGGAGTCCGCCCGGCTGGCGGGCGCCCGGGGATGGCACCAGTTGCGCGACGTCGTCCTGCCGAACATCCGCGGCCACATTCTGACCAACACGCTGCTGATCAGTCTGTGGACGTTCAACGACTTCACGCCGTACCTCATCACCAAGGGCGAGCCGCACGGCGCGTCCGCGGTACTGCCGGTGTACATCTACCTCACCGCGCTGCCGGGCGAGCGGCTCGGCTTCGCCAGCGCCATCTCCCTGATCATGCTGCTGATCAACCTCGTGCTGGCGCTGGCGTACGTGCGGATCCTCCGGAGGCGCCCATGACCGAGCGAAGCGAGGGAATCGACAGCACAGCCCCTCCGGTCACTCCTCCGACGAAGGAGGATCCATGACGGCCGTACGGACGGTGCTGCGGCGGATCGGGTTCTACGTGCTCGTCTCCCTGGTCACGGCGTTCTTCGCGCTGCCGATGCTGTGGCTGGTCACCGCGCCGTTCACGCGGCATCCGACGTTCGCGGTGCGGTGGCCGGACTTCACGCTCGCCAACTTCCGGGCGCTCGGCGACGACCCGAACGCGCTGCCCTCGCTGTACAACTCGGCCGTGCTGTCGCTGTGGACGATGCTGCTCACCGTCGCCGCCGCCGCGCTCGCCGCGTACGCCCTGAGCAAGGTGCGCGTGCCCGGCCGAGACGCGATCCTCTACCTGCTCCTGCTGCTGTCCTCGGTGATCACCGGGACCGCCGCGATGGTGCCGATCTTCCAGCTGATGTTCCGGCTTCACCTGCTCGACCAGGACCTCGGCGTGATCCTCGTGCTGACCGGCGGCCTGCTGCCGGCCGCCATCTTCATCCTGAAGGACTTCATGGACACGATGCCCCGCTCGCATGAAGAGTCGGCGCGGGTCTTCGGCGCGAACTCGCTGCAGGTCTTCGGCCACGTCGTGCTGCCGAACGTACGGCCCGGCCTCGCCACCATCGCCGTCTGGGCGGTGGTGAACGTCTGGGGCAACTTCCTCATGCCGTTCCTGCTGTACCGCAGCCCGGAGAAGCAGCCCGCCGCCGTCACCCTCAACACCTTCTACACCGAGGGTGGCCAGCCGGACCTCGCGCTGATCTCGACGTTCTCGCTGCTCTACTCCATTCCAGTGGTCGGCATGTTCCTGTTCGTCAGCCGCCGCTACGGCTTCCGTTTCCACGGAGGGATCAAAGGTTGAGAGTCGCACTGGAGGCGGTGACGAAGGTCTACGACGGCGACGTACGCGCGCTGGACGACCTCTCACTGGAGATCGCGGACGGGGAGTTCTTCGCGCTGCTCGGCCCGTCCGGCTGTGGCAAGACGACCCTGCTCCGTACGATCGCCGGGCTCGAGACGGCCACGTCCGGCACCGTACGGATCGGCGAGCGCGACGTCACCCGCCTGGCGCCCGGCGACCGGGACGTGGCCATGGTGTTCCAGGACTACGCGCTGTTCCCGCACATGACCGTGGCCGACAACATCGCCTACCCGCTCCGGCTGAAGAAGGTGCCGCGCGCCGAACGCCGGGCGAAGGCCGCCGACACCGCCGCCGGGCTGTCCCTCGGCCCGTACCTCGATCGCCGTCCGGCGCAGTTGTCCGGCGGGCAGCAGCAGCGCGTCGCGCTGGCGCGGGCGATGGCCGCCCGGCCCACCGTCTTCCTGCTGGACGAGCCGCTGTCCAACCTCGACGCCCGGCTCCGACTGGAGGCCCGGACGTTCCTGAAGAAGCTGCAGCACGACCTCGGCGTCACCACCGTCTTCGTCACCCACGACCAGGCTGAGGCCCTCGCGCTCGCCGACCGCATCGCCGTCATGGAGGACGGGCGCGTCCGCCAGATCGGCACCCCTCGCGAGGTCTTCCAGCGACCCGCGAACATCTTCGTCGCCGGCTTCATCGGCTCGACCCCGATGAACCTCCTCGAGGGCGAATGCGTGCCCGGAGACGGCGATCCGACGAGTTCGTGGACCGACGAGATCGACGTCGCGGGCCTGCGGCTGCCGGTCCCCGAGGAGGCCACCGGGCTGGTCGGTCCCGGCGACAAGGTCATCGCCGGGTTCCGGCCCGAGTACGTCCAGGAGGCCGAGGACGGCATCGAGGGCCAGGTGGAGATCGTCGAGAACCTCGGCACGACGTCCCTGGTGACACTGGCGACCTCGGGCCCGAACGTCCAGCTCACCGTCCCCGAGGACCGCGAACCGGCGATCGGCGCCACCATCCGCGTCGCCCCGCGGCCCGGCCGCACCCTCCTCTACCGCGCCGACGACGGCGACCTCATCGACGACTCCTGAGCCCTCCGCCGGGTCCTCCGCGTCTCACTGGCCGCGCCACCAGCCGACCAGGGTGCGCCACCAGCGGGGCCGCTCCGTGTCCGGGGAGCCCGGCCGCTCCGGCATGGCGAGCGGCGCCGGGGGGACCGGGGGCTTCTCCGTCGCCACGGGTACGGGAGCGGGCACCGACACGGGCGGGAAGCGGACCGGGAGCGCCGTCAGCGCACGGTGGAACATCCCCGGTCGCCACTGCAGCCCGTCGGCGGGAACCGCGAGTCGCATGCCGGGAAGCTTGTCGAGGAGCTTCTCGATCGCGGCCGAGGCGATGAGACGTCCTTGGCTCTGCGCCGGGCAGGTGTGCGGCCCCGCGCCCCACGCCAGGTGCGCCCGGTTGCCCGCCCGTACGTCCGACGTCAGCGACGGGTCGGTGTTCGCGGCGGCGAAGCTGACGACGACCGGCTGGTCGGCGGGCAGCCAAGCGCCGTCGAGGTCCGTTTCCTTCGGCGGGTAGGTGGCCGCGTAGTTCGCGATGGGCGGGTCCGTCCACAGCACCTCGTCCAGCGCGTCCTCGATGGACAGGCTGCCCCCCGACAGGCCGTCCGCGAAGCGCTCGTCGGACAGCAGCAGCAACATGGTGTTCGCGATCAGGTTCTGCACGGGCTCGGTCCCGGCGCCCATGAGCGTGACGAGCTGGCTCAGCATCTCCTCGTCCGTCAGCTCCGCCGGGTGGGCCATCAGCCAGGAGGTCACGTCGGGACCCGGGTTGGCGCGTTTGTACGCCACCAGCTCCATGACGGCCTCGCCCAGGATCAGGTTGAACTTCTCGGCGTCGATGCCTTCGAAGATCCCGCTCATTCCCTCGACCAGCCGATCCCCGATCACCGACGGGCAGCCGAACATCGAGTTGAACACCAGGAGCGGCAGGACGCGGGCGTACTCGCTGATCAGGTCCATCTGACCGACGTGCGCGAGTCGTGCGATGAGGGAATCGGCAGTGGTCTCGACCCAACCGCGCAGAACATTGGAGTCCACCTGCGCCAGACTCGCCGTCACCGCCGACCGCAGCCGGGTGTGGACGGCGCCGTCGGTGAACAGGGCGTTCGGCCGGTAGCCCATCATCGGCAGCAGCGGGCAGTCGGGCGCGACGTTCGCCTGCCAGCGGCGGGGGTCCTTGGGGAACCTGATCGGGTCGCGCAGGACGTCGAGCGCGGCCTGGTAGCCGATGACGAGCGTGCCGGGCACGCCGGGCGCCAGCTCGACCGGCGCGGCGCCTCCGTGCCGGCGCAGGGCGGCGTAGGTGCCGTGGGGATCGGCGGCGAATTCCGGCCCGTACAGCGGCAGCCGGCCGGAGTGGGCGGGGCATCCCGAGGAAGGTCCGGTGGCGAACTGATCGGAGGTCACTTGGGCTCCTTTTAGGGGCGGTTGGGGGAGCCTCTGCCGCAGAGGAGGTCGCGGGCAGCGCCAAGGAGCCGAAAGGCTACAGCCGGTGATTCCCAGATTCCAGTGAGATGACCGATTTTGGGCGCGGGTTTCGGTCCCCGCCGACACTCAGTCGGAGTTGCACCAGACCAGGATTCCGGGACCGTCCGGCGTACGGACCGGGACCCACGCCTCGTCGGCCTCGGAGATCCGCACGTCGTCGGCTTCGCTGACCGAGGTCCTCGCCGAACTCGCCGAACCGGCGGCGTAGTACGACGGCCGATAGGTATGAGCACGCCGAGGTGAAGAGCACTCACGAGGTCCAAGGTCGGCCTCAGCCACCGGCCAGAGGTCGGGAATGAAAGGACGACTACGAGTCCCGCTACGGCTGGGCACGGGACGACTCATGACATTGCCCACGGCCGCCAGTCACTCGCCGGCCTCTCTGGCCGTTCTGAGCATCCCCGAGGCCGCGGCGCACCGCCAAAGCCCGGACTTCCACGTCGATCCCCAGGATCGGGCGGCTACTTCCTCGGCGCCGTTCGACCCCGGACAGGACTCTGCGTACCGAAAGCTCGGCGACCGGGCGGCGGATGTGCATTATGTGGCTTCTGCCCGGCGCTATGGGCGCGCGCATACCGAGTCTTTCGGCCGGACTGAACGTTCGAGCAGCCCCGGCGTGTGCGGCTTCGCCTCGAATGCCCGGCAGGTTTCGCTCAGGGGATATTCGGAGCCTACGACCGGACGGAGCCGGCCCTGTGCGGTCAGGGCGAGCAGTTCCCGGAGTGGATCGTGGTAGGCGCCTGGCAGGGTGAGTGCGGCGCACAGCCAGAACGCCGCCACCGTCAGGTTGCGTTCGGCGAGCACTCCGGGGTCGATGGGCGGGCGGCCCTTGCGGGAGGCGTCGCCGTAGCTCACCAGGCGGCGGAACTGGGCGAGGGCTTCTAGGCCGGCGGCGATGGCGGGTCTACCGTTGGCGTCGAGGACGATGTCCACCGGTCGGCCGTCGTTCGCCTCCCGGACGCGTTCGGGATAGCCGTCGGGGTCGCTGTCCACCGCGGCGTCGGCGCCGGGTTCCAGCGCGAGAGCCCGCTTGCCGGCGGTCGAGGCGGTCGCTATGACGCGGGACGCGCCGAACTCGCGGGCCAGTTGGACCGCGAGCGTCCCGCAACGCGTTCGGGCGGCGGCCGCTGAGCTTTAGCGGACAGGTCCGAGCTGAACGGTCGCGATGCGATCCCAGACGTAAGAGTGGCCCACGCGTTCCTGACTGACGAGATTGATTGCGTCGATCCGTACGTCGACCGGCGCCGGTGGAGACTGCATGGCGCTGATCACCGGTTCCGCTGAAGTGTCCGAGTTGCTGTAGGCGACGGAAAGATGTGGCACCCAGTCCGGGTCGTCAGCGAGCCGATTGGCACGTACGGTCATGGCGACCGCCCGCCTGATCCCTGATCGAATCCCGTCCAGACCGTCCCGTGGAACGACGCCCAGGACCAGCGCCTCGCTGTGGAACAACGGACGCCCAAGACTGACGTTCGTCGGCGCTACCGATCGCATGCGACCCGAAACAGCAGTGATCATGTCGTGCAGCTCCGCCTCACTGATTTCATCCGCGAAGCCAACGATCTGTGTCGTCATGTGGAGCCATGATGTCGGCACGAGATCCAGCCCCGGAAGTACAGCGAGACGGTCTCGACACTCCTCGACTACCCTTTCGACTTCCGGGCGATCATCGAACAAGATATGCCACACGTAAAGTCTGCGCCCCGGGCGTACGCCAGGGCGCCACCACCAATGATTTGTCATCCTATCCGGCAGAGGACTCAACGAACCTCCCGAGTAAGGCCTTCCCTGGCATCCAACGACTCCGCGCGAAAGATTCGAATTCGCTCTCGTAGAGTCCTGGCCGTCTCGCTCGCTCGATAACGACGGTCTTCGAGCCCTCGCTCTGCCGCCTTCAGCCGACCACTGATCGTGGCGACCCGAAAGGACGGACCGATCTCAAGTACGGGAGCAAGCTCCGCCTCCGCACCTTCTGGGTCGCCATTCAGCACATGAGCGAGTGCGGCGCCGATCCTGACTTGTGCCCAAGTGCCGTAGACCCAGGGATCTCCGTACGCCCACGCGGCATCAGCAGCCTGTGCGGCGCGCAGCATCGCATCAGGGTTACGGGCACCGAGGTGAACCTGCAACGCATAAGTGGCTTGTCGTGCGCGGGGGCACGACCATGCAGTGGCGTTTTCGTCGGGATACGAGATCTCATCCCGGGCGCCGTCCGCGGCGACGAGGGCGCATTGAGCATTTTCCAAATCTCCGAGCGACTTCAAGGCCGTGGCCTTCGAGACAGCCAACAGAACTTTTTGAGGTCCGGCCGGACTGAGCTGCAGCCCCCTGCCCGCGAGGTTCGTGGCTTCGGCGAACTCATTCTCCCAACACGCCGTCTTGGATTGAGCAATTAAGACGAGGGCCCGAGCGGGATCCGAATCCGCCTCCTGCGCGCAGGTCCAAGCGGTGCGACCGTAAGCCCTGGCGAGACGATAGCGGCCGACATCGCCGGCGAGCAGCGTCAGCAGGGCAAGTAGTTCCGCAGACACCCCGAGAAGCATCTTCGTCTGACTGATTTTCTGCCGGCCGGCCCGCAGAATGGCCACGACATCGCGCTGCAGCAGTTCAGCATCGGCCATGACATCGAGAGGTGGGCGCCGAGGGTACTCGTAAGAGAGCAGTCGAGAGTTTTCGCGCAGTATTTCGATAGTGGTGTCGCCCACGTTCGACTGCTCAAGCCAGGCTGCAAACTCGATCGTTTCAGATATTACCGGCTTTCCTATATCGGCCGAGGACAGTTGTTCTTCCGAAATGTTCGCCGGTTCGGGAAAGAGGTCCCCTTCGGACATGCCGAACGCGCGGCAGTAGAGCAGCCGATAGCGCTCGGAGATGCCGACGACGCCACGCTCCCAGCGCTTCACATAGGTGAGGAGGCACTCGTGATCAGGAAGTGAGCCGCGGGTGTCCCCGGCAGCCCGCGCGAGCTGGCGCGCCATCTCCGGTTTGTCCCAGCCCCGAGCCTTGCGTTCGGCACGGATGCGCTCGGCGTGCAGCCGGCGAGTGTCGGCGGACATATCCAGTACCTCTGCTGACGTCCCGGAACACCGGGGGCGTGTTCTGCCTTGTTCCCGCATTGTCCCCTGCCGCTCGCCAAGACACATCGTTTTCACTGAAAGTCAGCGGACGGCTACGCGAGCGAAGGCAGGGAGGTCGCCACAGTGACCGATTCGACGACGGATTCACGACCAGAGGTGGACCGAATGGAACGGGTGATCCGGGCACGGCTCGATGAGCTCGCCGAGGCTCTACAGAGCCAGGGCCTGGCGGTGCGGGTGGGGACCAGTGCGCTGGTGGCGTGGAACCCCTCAGCGTCGGCGACCGATGACCCGCGCGGGCAGGTCATGAACCCGGGCCTGTCGCAGTACGTGGCCATCGCGCCGGACGGCGGGTCGCTGCACTGGTACCGGTGCTGGACCGGCCCCACCCGCGACGCACCGCTGGAGACCGAGTACATGTGCCCGGCCGATGAGCTCGATCGCGCAGCCTCCCTGATCACCAAGGTTCTGCGCGTCGACGGGCAACACGATCGCCGGCCATGACCGGCCCCTGGAGTCACGGCCCTCGTGGCGTTCAAGGACCCGACACCCGCGTCGATCAAGTCAACCCGCGCCCAACACCGTACGGTCCCGACCCAGGGGTGTGGCTGACACGGCTGAGGGCCGAGTTCCCCCGGTGGGGCATCCTGTTCGATCCGTGGAAATCCACCTGGATAGCGGTGCGAGGCCGGCAGCAGATCGAGGTCGCGCCCACAGCGATCGCATTACGCGATGCACTGGGAGCGCGGAGACCTTGATCCCTGGTGTCTGCTGCGGCCTACCGTCACCGATCGCCAGGGATCACATCCGCTTGGGCGACGGCCTTCTGCACCGTCCGGTGCCCGGGCAGGTCGGCCAGCTCGGGTACAGGCGTCGGATGCGCATTGTGCGGCTTCTGTCCGTGGGCTGGGCCTGGGTATGCCGAGTGTTTCGTCCGGACTGGACGTTCGGACGGACCCGGCATATGCGGTTTCCCCATTTCGCCCCATCCGCAGCGGTGACCGGTCGCTCCGTACAACGCGCGGAGGTCCCGCCGGCGGCGGGCCGGCGGCGGAACCTCTTGAGCGCACGTCAGGTGGTCTGGTCAGAATGCCTCTTCGGGGAGGTCCATCAGGTCGGCCGTGGTGGCCTCGGTGATCGCGCGCTCGGCGGCGAGCTTCGGCAGCTGGGTCGCGCAGAAGAACTGGGTGGCCGCGATCTTGCCGGTGTAGAACGCCTTGTCGGCCTCGGAGACCTCGCCGCCCAGCTTGGTGAGCGCGACCTCCGCCTGGCGGCAGAGCAGCCAGGCGATGACGACGTCGCCGAGGGCCATGAGGAGGCGGGTCGTGTTGAGGCCGACCTTGTAGATCTCCTCCGGCCGCTCCATCGAGCCGAGCGCCCAGCCGATCATCGGGTTGAGGATGCCCTGGGCGTCCTCGAGGGCCTTGCCGAGCAGGGCCCGCTCCTTCTTGAGCCGGCCGTTGCCCGCCTCGCTCTCCACGAACTCCTTGATCTGCCCGGCGAGGTGCTGCAGCGCCTCGCCGTTGTCCCGCAGGATCTTGCGGAAGAAGAAGTCCATGCCCTGGATCGCCGTGGTGCCCTCGTACAGAGAGTCGATCTTGGCGTCCCGGATGTACTGCTCGATCGGGTAGTCCTGCAGGAATCCGGAGCCGCCGAGGGTCTGCAGCGACTGGGTCAGCACCTCGTACGCCCGCTCGGAGCCGACGCCCTTGACGATGGGCAGCAGCAGGTCGTTGACCTTCTCGGCGAGCTTGTCCGGCTCGCCGGCGGCCTCGGCGAGCTGCGCCTTGTCCTGGTACGTCGCCGTGTAGAGGACGAGCGCCCGCATGCCCTCGGCGTAGGCCTTCTGCAGCATGAGCAGGCGGCGTACGTCGGGGTGGTGGGTGATGGTGACGCGCGGCGCGGCCTTGTCGGCCATCTTGGTCAGGTCGGCGCCCTGGACGCGCTCCTTGGCGTAGTCCAGCGCGTTGAGGTAGCCGGTGGACAGCGTCGAGATCGCCTTCGTGCCGACCATCATGCGGGCCTGCTCGATGATCAGGAACATCTGCTTGATGCCCTCGTGGACGTCGCCCACGAGGTAGCCGATGGCCGGGTGCTTCTCGCCGAAGGTGAGCTCGCAGGTCGTGGAGACCTTGAGGCCCATCTTCTTCTCGACGTTGGTGACGTAGACGCCGTTGCGCTCGCCGAGCTCACCGGTCTCGGTGTCGACGAGGTACTTCGGCACGATGAACATCGACAGGCCCTTGGTGCCCGGCTTGGCGCCCTCGGGGCGGGCCAGCACGTAGTGCAGGATGTTGTCGGCCATGTCGTGCTCGGCGCTGGTGATGAAGCGTTTGACGCCCTCGATGTGCCAGGTGCCGTCGGGCTGCTGGACCGCCTTCGTACGGCCGGCGCCGACGTCGGAGCCCGCGTCGGGCTCGGTCAGCACCATGGTCGAGCCCCAGTGCTTCTCGACCGCCATCTCGGCGAGCCTCTTCTGCTCCGGCGTGCCGATGCGCCACAGGAGCTGGGCGAAGCTCGGGCCGCTGGAGAACATCCAGATGGCCGGGTTCGCGCCGAGGATGAGCTCCGCGACGGCCCAGTGCAGGCTGCGGGGGGCGTTCATGCCGCCGAGTTCGGTCGGCAGCTCGAGGCGCCACCACTCGGCGTCGTTGAAGTAGGCCCGGAAGGACTTCTTGAAGCTCTCGGGCATCGTGACCGAGTGCGTCTCGGGGTCGAACACGGGCGGGTGCCGGTCCGCGTCCTCGAAGGACTCGGCGAGCACGCCGGTGGCGAGACGGTTCACCTCGTCCAGGACGCTGCGCGCGGTGTCCTCGTCGACCTCGCCGAACGGCCCGGTGCCCAGGATCTCCTGACGGCCGAGGACCTCGAAGAGGTTGAACTCGATGTCACGCAGGTTGCTCTTGTAGTGGCCCATGAACACCCCGTTGCTCTCGGGCGGGCGGATCGCACCCGGGTTACGTACCAGTCAGTAACACATGATGCTACCCGTGAGTAACTGAACAGACAACTGTGTACCGGAATATGGGCGTTCGGCGGCGAACGGGCGATCGCGGCTTGCCTGAGCCCGGCCCCTTCCCCGCCGGGCGATGTATGACATTCGCCGCAGCCTTGGTGATCAATAGGACCTACGATGACCGTCTGTGGCCGATCGGTGGAACGCCGTCCGCGCATGGCGGGACGGTGAGCGACGACTGCGGCTGACCCGCTCCGAACGGCGGCTCTGGGACGCGTACCGGACGGGCGCGCTCGTGTCGTTCGGCGACGAACGGCCGCCCGCCACCGGCTCCCCGGACCGTACGATCCGGGCCGAGGTGATCTCCGCGCTGCTGCTCGGGGCGTGCGAGCCCGCGCCCGGCCACGTGCCCGCCGTACGCCTGCGCGGCGCGCGAATCACCGGCGTGCTGAACGTCTCCGGCGGCGCGGTCGGCTGTGAGCTCCGTCTCGAGCGCTGCGTCCTCGAGGAGCGACCGGACTTCTCCAACGCCCGTGCCCGGCAGATGCGCCTGAGCGGCTGCGCGTTCCCCGGGTTCGACGGCGGCGGACTTCAGGCGGAGGGCTACCTGAGCCTGTCCGAGTCGCTGATCGAGGGCGAGGTACGGCTGACCCGGGCGGCCCTGTCCGGCGGATTCCGGATGAACAACGTGCGCCTGCGCAACCCCGGCGGATACGCGCTGTACGCGGGCCTGCTCACGGTCGACGCCGGCGCGTACATCCGCAACTCCGACATCATCGGCGAGGTGCGCCTCACCGGCTCCCGCATGACGGGCGGCCTGTTCATGTACGGGACGACGCTGCGCGACGGCGCCTGCGCCATGGACGGCGACAACATGATCGTCCAGGACCGCATGGAGTGCAGCGCCGGCTTCACCGCCGAGGGCCCGGTGCGCCTGCGCGGCGCTCGGATCGACGGCACGCTCTCGTTCGACCAGGGCGCGATCCGCGCTCCCGGCCGGCGCGCCCTCCACCTGAGCCACGCCGACGTCAAGGAACTGATCCTCGTCCCCCGCGAGCCGATCCAGGGCGAGGTCACGCTCGGGTACTCGCGCATCGACGTCATCCTGGACCGGCCCGACGTCTGGCCCGAACAACTACGGCTCAACGGCCTGGTGTACGAGACGCTGCGCGGGGATCCGGAGGAGGGTCAGCGGCTCGACTGGGTCTCCCGGGATCCCCATGGGTTCCGCCCGCAGCCGTACGAGCAGCTCGCCGCCTGGCTGCGCCGGATCGGCCGGGAGGACCTGGCCCGCAAGTGCCAGCTCGCCAAGCAGCGGGCCCGCCGACGGCACCTCGGGCCGATCGGCCGCGCGTGGGGCGTCCTGCTCGACTGGACGGTCGGGTACGGCTACCGGCCCTGGATCGCCGCCGTGTGGCTGGCCGTGCTCGTCGCCGTCGGCACCACCGTGTTCAGCATCGACCACCCGCGTACGATCAAGCAGCCGGACGAGCGACCGCACTTCCACGCGCTGATCTACACGCTCGACCTGATGCTGCCGATCGAGACGTTCGGGCAGCGCACCGCCTGGGACCCGGTCGGGTGGTCCCGCTGGCTCGCCTGGTCCCTGACCGGCACCGGCTGGATCCTGGCCACCGCGCTGATCTCCGGCGTCGCCCGGGTGCTGCGTCCCTCCTGAGGATCACGGGGAAGAATGAGGTTCGTGGGAACCTACCTGATCACCGGGGCCACGGGCGGCATCGGCTCGGCCGTCGCCGAGCTGCTGTACGACGCCGGGCACTCGCTCATCCTCGTCGGACGCTCCGCCGAGCGGCTGGAGGAGATCGTCACACGGCTCGGCCACCCGACCCCGCTGGCCGTCGAGCCGACGGCCCACCCGACGGCCGAGCACCGCGTCCGGATCCTGGCGCTGGACCTGTCCGACCCCCGGCGGATCGAGGCGTCGCTCGCGGCCGCCGGACTCCCGCCGCTGGACGGTGTCGTCCACAGTGCGGGCGTGGTCGAGCTGGGCACCGTCGCGGAGGCGCCGCCGGGCACCTGGGTCGAGCAGCTCCTGGTGAACGCGGCCGCCCCCGCCGAGCTGACCCGCCTGCTGCTGCCGCTGCTGCGCGCGGCGCGCGGCCACGTCGTCTTCGTCAACTCCGGCTCGGGGCTGCGCGCCCGGGGCGGGTGGGGCGCGTACGCCGCGAGCAAGCACGCGCTGCGGGCCCTCGCCGACGCGCTCCGCGACGAGGAGCCGGAGATCCGGGTCACGTCGGTCTACCCGGGCCGTACGGCGAGTGAGATGCAGCGCAAGGTCCGCGACCAGGAGGGCGAGGCGTACGACCCGGCGGACTACATGTCGGCCCGGACCGTCGCCACGGTGATCGTCAACGCGCTGGCCACCCCGCGCGACGCGACCGTCACCGACGTCAGCGTGCGCGGCTGACCCTGCCTGGGCCGGTCGGGGTCCGGCCCGCGGCAGCGCCACGGGCCGGTACGACGGCGAGCGGGTACGCCGGCGGGTCAGGCGGACGGCAGCGCCGGCGGGGCGGTGCGGCGGCGGGTCAGGCGGGCGGCGAGGATGCCGCCGATCAGCCCGAACAGGTGCGCCTGCCAGGAGATGCCCGGCTGCCCGGGCAGCACGCCGAAGATCATCGTGCCGTACACCAGGGCGATGACGACGCCGAGGAGGATGTCCAGGACGCGGCGTTCGAAGAAGCCGCGCGCCAGCAGGTAGCCGAAGTAGCCGAAGATCAGGCCGCTCGCGCCGACGGTCACGACGTTCGAGGCGGCCAGGAACCACACGCCGAGACCGCTGACGACCATGACGATCACGCTGACGGCGATGAAGCGGCCCAGGCCGCGCAGTGCCGTCAGGAAGCCGAAGATCGCCAGCGGTACCGAGTTGGCCATGATGTGGTCGAGGTTGGCGTGCAGGAACGGCGCCGTGAAGATGTGCCACAGGGAGTGCACGTTGTGCGGCTGGATGCCGTACTCCCGGGTGAGGTCACCGCCGTAGTTCGCGACCTCCACCGCCCAGCAGGCGCCGAGCAGCAGAACGGTGATGATCAGCGCGCCGACCGCGCGCGAGGCGTGGTGGGCGAGTCCGTCGCGGGGGGACCGCGCGGTGATCGAGGGGTCGGCCATAGCGCAACCGTACGTCGCGGACCGTCGGGGTGAAATAAGAAACCACGGGCGCACGCCGCAGAACCGCGGGCGTACGCCTCAGTGCCAGGCGGGCGCGGCGGGCAGCGGCTTCAGGCGCAGGTAGCGGCGCTCGTCCGGGGTGGTCCCGCCCCAGATGCCGGCCGACTCGCCCGCGCGCAGCGCCCAGGCGAGGCAGTCCGACGCCACGGGACAGCTCGCGCACACCTGCTTGGCCTCGGCCACCTGGTCCAGGGCCGGGCCGCTGGTGCTGACCGGGAAGAACAGCTCGGGGTCGGCGCTTTGGCAGGCCGCGAGATCCGTCCAGTGTTCGATCATCAGATACCTCCGAAGAGACCCCCGCCTTCGGGCGGGAGAGGAACCGGCCCCCTGCGGGACAGGGCAGAGACCGGAAATCCGCCTCGGCGGATTTCCGTGACCTTCCGCCAAGCCCGTAGCTGAGTGTTAGCGTGACTTCTGCCTGGCGGGCGAGAACCAAGCCCGCCGGGCCTACCGCTGGGCTGGCGGGAAGTCAGGTCTGTGGAGCTTGTGTAAGACCGATGGGCGGCACTCCGTCCCTCGCCGGTGTTCCGGGTCGGCAACGGGCCGTGAAGCAGAAAGCTCAACCCGTGAGGGTTGAATCTCCCTGCTTCGGCTGGGAGCGAAGTCAATACGATGCCTCCAGGTCGAACAACGCTGCGACGGTCTCAGGGCGCGCCTCGGCGCGTCTCCGGACCGGCAGCAGCCGATCGATGATCTGCCGGAGCGCGGTCTCGACGGCGCCGAGGTGGTCCTCCGCGAGCGAGGGGACGCGGCGGGCCAACCGGGTGAGCTCGTCCTCGACCAGCTCCTGGCAGTGGCGGTCCAGGAGCCGGGCGGGAGCATCCATCGTCGACGGTGCGGTCACGCCGCCTCCTGAAGCGCGCTATTGACGAATCGTAGTACTACCAACTGTAGTACTACGCCTAGTCGTGTCAATTCTCGCTAAAGTTTTGGACCGTGCCCACCGATGTGACCTTCCGCGACGCCACCAGAGACGACGTGCCGGCGATCGTCGCGCTGCTCGCCGACGACGCGATCGGCGCGGGCCGGGAGGGCGACATCGACGCCTACTGGGCCGCCTTCGCCCACATCGACGCCGACCCGCGCAACCGCCTGATCGTGGCCGAGGTCGACGGCGAGGTCGCCGGCACGCTGCAGCTCACCTTCATCCCCGGGCTCAGCCGGATGGGCACCGAACGCGCCCAGATCGAGGCGGTCCGCGTCGGCAGCGCCCACCGGGGCCGCGGCCTCGGTCACCGGTTGATCGACTGGGCGATCGACGAGGCGCGGCGGCGGGGCTGCGGCCTCGTCCAGTTGACCTCGGACAAGCGCCGCACGGACGCCATCCGCTTCTACGAGTCCCTCGGTTTCGAAGCGACCCACGAGGGAATGAAACGGCCGCTCTGACACCGTTCGGTAAACCTTGATCGACTTCTGGGCGTCCTGACAGCTAATCATCCGCGCATGCGCAGCAAGCGCTTAGCCCGGCGTTTACCCGGGTGTTGGTTACATGTCCGGACACTAAGGTAGATCGAAGGGATCCCCCCCAGCGATGGTCGCACTCGCCGCGTCGGCCCGGCTCGACGCAGACGATGTCCTTCGAATCCGCTGGGCCGAGCCCCCGGCCGACGAGACGACACTCACGCTCCGCCGGGAGGACGCCGCGCACACGGTCCGCCTCGACGATGCGGCCGCCGACCTGTCACGGCTGGACCTCGCCGCCGGTACCTGGTCGGTGCACGCGGCCGAGGGCGAGGTGATCACGACCGACCCGGGCTTCTCGCTCGACGGCCTGGTGGAGTACGCGCGACGGAGCCGCACCCGGGCGCTGCGGGCCTTCCGCGCCCCCTCGGGCGGCCTGCGCGTCGACGTGCGGTCGGTCGGGCCGTACGCCGAGGTCACCGCCGTCCACCCCGGTGAGGACAAGCTGACGCTCGAAGGGTTCCTCGCGTACGGCGCCACGCCCACCGCGGACGAGATCGTCGCCGCCCGGCGCAAGACCGCCCAGGAGGTCACCGGCACGGTGACGGTCACCGGGGACCGCTGGCACGCCGAACTGCCGAACGCCCCCTTCGCGGTGGAGACCGAGCGCGGCTTCTGGGACCTGCGGATCGGTGCTCTCAACGTCGCCACCCTGCTCGACGACATCCCGGACAAGAAGAACAAGGTCCGGTTCCCGGCGCGGCATGTCGTACGGGACATCGACCGCGTACGAATCCGTGCCTACTACACCGACAAGGACCACCTCGCGATCGCCACCACGGTCGTCGCGAACGCGGAGGCGTCATGAAGATCTCCATCCTCATCATGAACGCCTATGGCATGGGCGGCACGGTCCGCGCGACGTTGAACCTGGCGGACGAACTGGCCAGGCGCCACGAGGTCGAGGTCGTCAGCGTCTTCCGGCACCGGGACAAGCCGTTCCTGCCGCACTCCGACCGGGTGACGCTGTCCAGCCTGGTCGATCTCCGGCCGGATTCCAAGAAGTGGTGGCGGGTCGGGTTCTCCTCCCGGATCAAGAAGCCCAGCACGCTGATGCACCCCGATGAGCGCGCGTACGACAACTTCAACGCCGAGAGCGACCGGGCGCTGCAGCGGTACCTCGCCGCCCTGCGGACCGACGTCCTGATCACCACCCGGGCCGGGCTCAACATCGCCGCCGCGCGGCTGGCCCGTGACGGGGTCACCCTCATCGGCCAGGAGCACCTGCACTTCGGCGCGCACAAGCCCGGCATCCTCGAAGAGATCCGCACCTGGTATCCGAAGCTGGACGCGGTCATCACGCTGACCGACGCGGACCACGCCGAGTACGCGCGGATGCTCGACGGTCACCCGACCCAGGTGCACACGATCGGCAACGGGCTGCCCGAGGAGCCGCGCCCGCAGTCCCGGCTGGAGAACCCCGTCGTCCTCGCCGCCGGCCGGCTCGTCAAGGTCAAGGGGTACGACCGGCTGCTGGGCGCGTTCGCCAAGGTCATCGAGAAGCGCCCCGACTGGAAGCTGCGCATTTACGGCAACGGCACGCACGCCGACAAGCTGAGCAGGCAGGCCCGCCGCCTGGGCCTGCACAACAACGTCGCCTTCATGGGACCGACCAGCGACATCGAGGGCGAGCTGGCCAAGGCGTCGATCCACGTCATCACCTCGCGGTTCGAGGGGTTCGGCATGACGATCGTGGAGGCGTTCGCGGCCGGGGTGCCGGTGGTGTCCTTCGACTGCCCGCAGGGTCCCCGGGAGATCATCACGTCCGGCGAAGACGGCGTTCTGGTTCCCGACGGCGACATCGACGCGTTCGCCGACGCCCTGCTGTCCCTCATGGACGATCCGGAGAAGATGCGACGGCTCGCCGAGAACGGCCGGCGGACCGCGGAGCGCTACCGGATCTCCGAGGTCGCCGACCGCTGGGACGATGTGTTCACCGCCCTGCGTCACGAGCGGGCCGCGTAGTCGCGCAGCGCGATGCCCTCGGCGGCCTTGCGGGCCATCTTCGAGGCCATGCCCGACAGGGGGGACGGGCAGTACGCGGCGTCGCCGACCAGGGCGGCCTGGCCGCGCGGGGCTCACCGAGCCGGCCGAGCGCGGTGATCGCCTCGAGTCCGGCGACGAACTCGGGAATGCAGGTGTAGCCGACGGTCATATCGGTCCGTACCGCGCCGGGAGCGACGGTGTTCACGGTGATGCCGCGCCTGCCGAGTTCGTTGGCCAGCGACGGGGCCATCGACTCCAGCGCGGCCTTGGTGATCGTGTAGCCGATCTGGATGGTGACCGCGAAGCGGCTGGCCGTCGACCCCATGTTGACGATGCGGCCGCCGTCGTTCAGCAGCGAGCGGGCGCTCACCGCGGGCTCACCGGCCGCCGTACGTGCCGCGGCGCGCGTTCCATGCCTCGGTCAACGGCGTTCCCGTTTTCCGTCGTGCGCCCTCCGTTCACGCCACGACCCGCTGAATCATCTGCGTCATCATCGGCGAGTATTCGAGGGGAAACGCCATGGTCGACAACGAACTCTTCGGCGGAGCCGAGCCCGCGTGGCGCGTGACGGTCGCCGCCGAGCTGTACCGGATCGAGGAGCACTGCTCGCACTCGGCGCGCGCCCAGGCCGAGACGGTGAAGATCTGGCGGGTCCTCAACCTGTGGCTCGGATCCACCGCCGTCCTGGCCGCCGGGGTGGCCGGCAGCCTCGTCCTGGCCGGCGACCGCTTCCCCCTGATCGCGGGCGGCCTGGCGCTGGGCGCCGCGCTGCTCGCCACGGTCGTCAGCATGGTCGCGCCCGGTCGCAAGGAGAACCAGGCGGCCGAGGCGGCCAAGGCGTACCGGTCGGTGGAGACGGCCGCGCGGCAGTCCCGCGAGGTCGACCTGCCCGGCCACGCCTTCATGCAGGCGCGGCAGGTGCTCGACGAGCTCACCGGCCGCTGGCACGCGGTCGTCCGCAACGCCCCTCCCGCCCCCGCGTGGGCCCAGCACCGCGCCGAGCGCAACCGGTACGTCGAGCGGGCCGAGGAGGTCATGACCGAGCGCATGAGCGACATCGTGCGCGTGTTCCAGACCCCACGGCGGGCCGCCGACCAGCCGGCCTGAGCGTGGTCGGGCAGCCTCCTCCGCAGCAGCCTGAGCGTGGTCGAACGGCGTGCTCCGCGCGGCCGCTCTCACCGCCGTCTCCGCTGGTCGCGGGGGCGATCCGTGAAAGACGGTCGAACGGCACGTCGAATCGTTGACGGTCTCGGCGCGCCGGGGTGAGCGTCATCCTCGATCGGCAGCCTCTGTCCCTCCCACCGGTGGCGCTGCCGAGAGAGGAGTCCGTCAATGCGCAGAAATCCGGTCGGCGCGCTCACGGCCGCGCTGGTCGCCGCGATCATGGTCCTGGCGGGCCTCGCCGGTCAGGTCGCCGTCGGCGGCGCGGCCTCCGCCGCGGAGTCGTACACCTGGCGCAACGTCCAGATCGGCGGCGGCGGGTTCGTGCCGAGCATCGTGTTCAACCAGTCGCAGGCCAACCTGATCTACGCCCGCACCGACATCGGCGGCGTGTACCGCTGGAACCAGTCGACGAGTTCCTGGACGCCGCTGCTGGACTCGATCGGCTTCACGAACTGGGGGTGGATGGGCGCCGCGAGCCTGGCGACCGACCCCGTCGACCCGAACCGCGTGTACGTGGCCGCCGGCATGTACACCAACGGCTGGGACCCGAACAACGGCGCCATCCTGCGGTCCACGAACAAGGGCGACAGCTGGACCGCCACACCGCTGCCGTTCAAGCTGGGCGGCAACATGCCCGGCCGGGGCATGGGCGAACGCCTGGCCATCGACCCGAACAAGGACGGCGTCCTCTACCTCGGCGCGCCGAGCGGCAACGGCCTGTGGCGCAGCACCGACTACGGCGCCACCTGGGCGAAGGTGACGAGCTTCCCGAACCCTGGGACGTACAAGCAGGACCCGAGCGACTCCTCCGGCTACCTCAGCGACGACCAGGGCGTCGTGTGGGTGACGTTCGACAAGCGCACGGGCACCTCCGGGAACGCCACGAAGACCATCTACGTGGGCGTCGCGGACCCGCAGAACACCGTGTACCGCTCCACCGACGGCGGCTCCACCTGGCAGCGCCTCGCCGGCCAGCCGACCGGGTACCTCGCGCACAAGGGCGTCCTCGACACGACCAACGGCTACCTCTACCTCGCGACCAGCGACAAGGGCGGCCCGTACGACGGGTCGAAGGGCCAGGTGTGGCGCTACGACACCGCGACCGGCGCGTGGACCGACATCAGCCCGATCCCGGCGTCCAGCGGCGACAACTACTACGGCTACAGCGGGCTGAGCGTCGACCGGCAGCACCCCGGCACCCTCATGGTGACCGGGTACAGCTCCTGGTGGCCGGACACGATGATCTGGCGCAGCACCGACAGCGGCGCCACCTGGACCCGCGCCTGGGACTGGAGCAGCTACCCGAACCGTACGTTCCGCTACACGCTGGACGTCTCCTCGGTGCCGTGGCTGACGTTCGGCGCCAACCCGTCGCCGCCCGAGGTGACGCCCAAGCTCGGCTGGATGACCGAGGCGCTGGAGATCGACCCGTTCGACTCCGCGCGGATGATGTACGGGACGGGTGCCACGATCTACGGCACGACGAACCTGACGAACTGGGACTCCGGTGGGCAGATAGCGCTGAAGCCGATGGTCAAGGGCCTGGAGGAGACCGCGGTCAACGACCTGATCAGCCCGCCGTCCGGCGACGCGCACCTGCTGTCGGCCCTCGGTGACATCGGCGGCTTCCGCCACACCAACCTCGACGCGATCCCGTCGATGATGTTCACCCAGCCGAACCTGACCACGACGACGAGCCTCGACTACGCCGAGACGAACCCCGCCTGGATGGTCCGCGTCGGAAACGTCGACAAGTCGGCCAGCCCGAACGTCAACCGGATCGGCTTCTCCACCGACGGCGGCGCCGACTGGTGGCAGGGCAGTGAGCCACCGGGCGTGACCGGCGGCGGCACGGTCGCGGCGGCCGCGGACGGGTCCCGCTTCGTGTGGAGCCCCGACGGCACGGGCGTGTACTACTCCGTCGGCTTCGGCAACTCCTGGACCGCCTCGTCCGGCATCCCGTCCGGCGCGCGGGTCGCCGCCGACCGGGTGAACCCGAAGAAGTTCTACGGCCTGTCCGGCGGACGCCTCTACGTGAGCACGGACGGCGGCGCGACCTTCACGGCCACCGCAGCGACCGGCCTGCCGTCCTCCGGCCACGTCAAGGCGGTCGCGGGCCACGAGGGCGACCTCTGGCTGGCCGGCGGCGCCTCCGGCTCGACGTACGGCCTGTGGCACTCGACCGACTCCGGGGCGACGTTCACGAAGCTGTCGAACGTCCAGGAGGCCGACAACGTCGGCTTCGGCAAGGCCGCGACCGGCAAGACGTACCCGGCGTTGTACGTCATCGCCAAGGTGGGCGGCGTACGCGGCGTCTTCCGGTCCGACGACTCCGGGGCCACCTGGGTGCGGATCAACGACGACGCGCACCAGTGGGGCAACATCGGCGCCGCCATCACCGGCGACCCGCGCGTCTACGGCCGCGTCTACGTCGCCACCAACGGCCGCGGCGTCATGTACGGCGACCGCACCGGCGGGTAGCGAGCCGCTCGCCGAGGATCGCCGGTGCTGCGCGCCACGGCGGTCCTCGGCGAGTCCGGATCAGGTGTGGCTGCCGTACCAGTAGCTGTAGTAGCCGCTGGGGCCGGGCGACTCGGTGTAGACGCCCTGTGAGCTGCCGGGGTCCTGCGTCACGTAGTAGTAATCCGCGGTGATAAACGCCTGCGTGGAGTACTGGTAGCTGAACAGCTCGCCCCAGGCGTTGCGGTCGCAGGTGCTCAGCCAGGTGGAGTTCTTCGAGGTCTTCCGGTCGGTGCGCAGGCACTGGTCGGTGCCCCGCGCCCGGAGCAGGCTGAAGTTGTTGTCGTAGTTGCTGGGCACCCAGTCCCACTGCTGGTTGGTGGAGCCGTTGCAGGAGGCGGCCCACACACTGGACGTGCCGAAGGTCAGGCACTTGCCCGTCTGCCGGTTCTTGAACGTCCAGAACGTGTCGGCGTGCGCCGGGGTCGCGACACTCGTCACGGCGGCTGCGGCGATGGCCGCCCCGGCGGCGAACCGCCTGGCGGAGAAGGGGTTCTTCATGCGAGGAGTCTGTGGTTGATCACGAAAATCGACCTGACCGAATAGCATCTTCTCTCCGTCCAGATCATGAACTTGCGATCACGACGGGGGCGTCCGGCCGACGATGCGGCGGCCGGACGCCTCCGTACTCCGTGATCTCGTCAGACGGTTCGCAGGGCCTCCGTCGGGGCCATGCGCGAGGCACGGAGGGCCGGGAGCAGGCCGGCGAGGGCACCGATCAGGATCGCGGAGCCGATGCCGCCCGTCCATGCCTCCACGGGGACGACCACCGCCCAGTGCTTAGTCGTGGCGTAGACGACGGTGGCGAGCACGCCGGCCGTCACGCCGACGGCCCCGCCCAGGAAGGCCAGCACGATCGCCTCGGACATGAACTGGCCGCGGATCTGGCCCCGGGTCGCGCCGAGCGCGCGGCGCAGACCGATCTCCGAGCGGCGTTCGAGCACCGAGATGATCATGATGTTGGCCACCCCGACCGCACCGACGATCAACGCGACGACGCCGAGTCCCAGGAACAGGCTGTTGAACGCGCCGCTCGCGGCGGCGCGGGCGGTGAGCGCGTCGGAGGGCCGGCTCACGTCGACCTCGTTCGGCGACTCGGGGTCGGCCGTCTGCGCCAGCACCTCGTGCACCGCGTTGACCTGACCCGTCCGGCAACGGACGTAGATGGTGCTCGGCGGTCCCGGCGTCACCGTGCCGTGGACGACGCTCGTGTAGTTCAGATAGCGCTGCGCGGCCGGATAACCGACCAGGGCGCTGGTATCGATCTCCGGTGCCAGCACCGCCGGCCGGAGGATCCCGCCGACGTAGAACCACTGGCCGCCGAGCCAGACGCGCTGCCCCGGGCGGACCCTGCCGATCCCGAGCCGCTGCGCGGCGACCGCGCCGAGCACCACGACGGGCTTCGTGGCGGTCGCGGAGTTCAGCCAGCGGCCTTGGGCGACGCCGGTGGCGACCACCGGCAGCAGGTTGAGACCGGCCGCCCTGACCTTCAGCGCGTTGGTGCTGACCGGGGGGATCAGCGGACTGCGGTACACGTTCGCGGTCGTGACGGTGGCGGTGTCGGCCACCTGCTCGACGGCCTTCAGCCGCGAGATCCTGGCGGGCGCCTCGAGCGGCAGTTGGGCCGCGTCCCCGCTGAAGCTCTGCCCGCTGTCGGCGGTGAGCAGGTTGGTGCCGAGACGATCGATCTCGTTGAGCAGCCCGGCCTGGGACGACGACGAGAGCCCCAGCACCGCGACGATCGCGGCCGTGCCGATCGCGATCCCGAGCGCCGACAGCGCCGACCGCAGCCGCCGGGCCCGCAGTCCGACGCTCGCCACCCGCGCCCGGTCGCCCGCCCGCAGCCGGGCGGGGACCAGCGTCGTCATGAGCGATCCTCCTGCTCCGCTCCGACGGGCACGCGCGCGCCGGTGTCCTGCCCCGCCCGGTCGCCGGGCCGGTCCGGGTCGTGGGCGCTGTCCGAGACGATCCGCCCGTCGCGTACGTGCACCTGCCGGGGCAGCCCGGCGGCCAGCTCGGCGTCATGCGTGATCACGACGATCGTCGCGCCTTCGGCGTTGAGCTCGTGCAGCAGCTCGATGATCGCGGCACCGGTGACGCTGTCGAGGTTGCCGGTCGGCTCGTCCGCGAGCACGATCGCCGGCCGCCCGACGAGCGCCCGGGCGATCGCCACGCGCTGGCGTTGCCCGCCCGACATCTGGGTCGGCCGGGCGGACGCCCGGTCGGCCAGGCCGACGCGTTCGAGCGCCGCCAGGGCCCTCCGCCGCCGCTCGCGGACCTCGACGCCGGCGTACAGCAACCCGTCGGCGACGTTGTCCAGCACGGTCGAGTGCTCGGCCAGGAAGAACTGCTGGAAGACGAACCCGATGCTGCGGGCCCGCAGCGCCGACAGGCCGCGGTCGTCGAGCCGGTCGATGTCGACCCCGTCGATCCGGACCGTGCCCCCGGTGGGCCGCTCCAGCGTGCCCATGACGTGCAGCAATGTCGTCTTCCCCGATCCGGATGGTCCGACGATCGCCACCAGTTCGCCCTTGCGGACGCCGAAGGTCACGCCCCGGAGCGCCAGGACGGGCGACCGCTCGCCGTAGACCTTGGTCACCGCCTCCAGTTCCAGGGCCACTCGCGTGACGCTCATG
This sequence comes from Actinoallomurus sp. NPDC052274, assembly GCF_040679475.1. Lineage (NCBI taxonomy): Bacteria > Bacillati > Actinomycetota > Actinomycetes > Streptosporangiales > Thermomonosporaceae > Actinoallomurus > Actinoallomurus sp. NPDC052274. The sequence goes on along the minus strand of NZ_JBFAUT010000021.1, from coordinate 19,839 downwards.
TCGCGGGCACCACCACTCGGTCGCCCGGGGCGAGGTTCCCCGACACCTGCACCAGGCCGTCGGCGTTGTCGAACAGCCCCAGCGTGACCGGTACGACGCTGTGCGCGCCCCGCGCGTCGATCTTCTCCACCGAGTACCCGCCACCGGCCTGGCCGATCAGCGCCGTGACCGGCACGATCAGCGCGTCCTTGACGCCGCCGGTGGTGATCTGCACGCGAACGGGCGCCTGGTCGAGGCGGCCCGCCTCCTTCGGGTGCGTGAGCGTGACGTACACCGGGATCGTCGCGCTGGACGAGCCCTTCTGATCGGAGGACGAGGTCGCGACCGCGCCGATGCGCCTGACCTTCCCGGCGGTCGTACGGTTGTCCGGCAGGGTGATCTCCACCTTGTCCCCGACCTTGACCTGGGACTGCTGCGACGCGTCCAGGTTCACGGTCACCTGGCGGTCGGTCGAGGTCGCCTGCGCGACCGGCTCCCCCGGCCGCGCGTTCGCGCCGAACTGCGCCGCCGCCTTGGTGATCCGGAGCGGGCCGGGCAGGAACACGGCGGAGCCCAGCTTCAGTGACCCGGTCTCCTCCGCGCCGATCTCGTCCTGCAGCTTCTCGAGCGCCGTGGCGGTGGCCGAGCCGAAGTACTTCGAGTCCGGGTCCAGGTCCGCGTCGTCGGCGTAGCCGAGCTTGACCAGGTTGCGGTTGAGCTCCCGCACGTCCTTGCCGCTGTCGCCCTCGGACAGGTCGCGGTAGGCGGGCCACGTGCCGCACAGCAGCGGCACCGGTGTGCTGCCGATCCAATAGAGGACCTTCCCGCACTTGATCTCGTCACCCGCGCGCGGCACCCAGGTGTAGACGCCGTTCGCGTGGTTGACGACCGAGTACGGCGTCCCGTCGGCCCGCGCGACGTACGAGAGGGTTCCGCTCTGGTCGACCTGTGACGACAGCGGGCCCCTCCGAACGGACGCGAGGGACTCGCCGCCGGTCGTCGGTCCGGGCGCCTTCTTCCGGTCACCGAACGGATCGGCGGTGACGATCACGATGCCCGCCGCGACCGCCAGGACGACGATGACGCCGCCGACGCGCGCGAGCCGGCGCCGCCGCCTGCGCGGCCTCGTCCGCCCGGGCGTTCCGGCGTCGGGAATTCCCGCCGTCCCGGTGGAGGTCCCCGCCTCCCGTTCGGCCGTCCGATCGGGCACGGTGGCGGCGGAGCGCGTCAGGTCCCGTCCGGGTTCGTCATCGGGCGGGGACGCGTCGCCGGGGGGCGCCGTGTCCGGCTCGGGGACGCGTGTGCTGCCGGGCCGCTCCACGCTCACTGAAGACCGCCGGGCAGCAGTTTCTGGCAGGTCTTCTGGGCCGCCTGGAACTGCGGCGAGCCGGGATCGATCCCCTTGCCCTTGGCGATGATCATCTTCCCGCCCTCCGGATCCGGGAAGTTCGGCACGCCGTTCTTGCGCATGCACTCGGCGAACTTCAGCATCGCGGTGTTGTCCTGGGCGCCCATCCCGGTGCCGCTCGGCGCGTACGCCTTGCACTTCTGGTCGGCGGCCTTGAACTGCGGCGAGTTGGGATTCATGTCACTGCCGGGTCCAGCCTTCATCTGGATCTTGCCGTCCTGCGGGTCGGGGAAGTCGGGCACGCCGTTCTTGCGCATGCACTCGGCGTACTTGACCGCCTTCCCCGAGTCCGCGCCCTTCCCGGCGCTGCCGCCGGAGCCGGCCGCCGCGGAGCTCGAAGCGCCGGCGGAACCGCCGGAGCCGCCCCCGCAGGCCGTGAGGGCCAGCCCGGTGATCAGGAGTACTGCGGCGAGCGGCCGGCCGCGTCGCGTCCGTCGCGACGTGGTCGGGGTGGTGCGCATGCCGGCTGCGTCGTTCATGTCTCGGCCTCTCTGCGAGATCGACGCCGTCGGACCGTCGTGGCCCGGCGGCGTTCGTTGCGAGGCCAGTTGTACGGATCCGCCGGTCACAGCACGGTGCGAGCCGTTGTGACCGGCCTGTGACCGGTCGTCGGGCATCCTGACGGCATGGACCAGACCGCCCTGACCGGCCCACGAGGCGTACGCGGATGAGAGTGCTGGTGGTGGAGGACCAGGTCGAACTCGCGGACTCGGTGGCGCGGGTGCTGCGCCGTGAGGGGATGGCGGTCGACGTGTCCTACGGCGGGCAGGACGCCCTCGACCGCACGTCGCTGACCGACTACGACGTCGTCGTGCTCGACCGGGACCTCCCCGAGGTCCACGGTGACGAGGTCTGCGCCGCCCTGACCGCGAAGGGACCGCACACCCGGATCCTGATGCTGACCGCGTCGGCCACGATCGCGGACCGGGTGGAGGGGCTCAGCCTCGGCGCCGACGACTACCTGCCCAAACCGTTCGCCTACGCGGAGCTGGTCGCACGGGTCCGCGCGCTCGCCCGCCGAGCGCAGCCCGCCCTGCCGCCGGTCCTCGCGCGCGGCGACGTACGGCTCGACCCCGCGCAGCGGACCGCCTTCCGCGCGGGCGCGCGCCTGGCCCTCAGCCCCAAGGAGTTCGCGGTGCTGGAGTACCTGCTCGGAGCACGGGGCCGGGTCGTCTCCGCCGAGGAACTGCTGGATCGGGTCTGGGACGAGGCGGCCGACCCGTTCACCACGACGGTCAAGGCGACGATCAACCGCCTGCGGTCCAAGCTCGGCTCCCCACCCGTGATCGAGACCGTCCCCCGGGGCGGGTACCGGATCTGAAGGCCCCAATGCGCACGCTGTTTCATCCCCGGGTCCCGGCCGGTCTGCGGCCGCGGACCGTACGCCTGCGGCTCACCGCCCTGTACGGCGTGCTGTTCGCCGTCTCCGGCGCCATCCTGCTCGCGATCACCTACCTGCTCGTCCGCCACGCCACGGGGCCGCGGCGGGTCCTCTACCGGACCGGCCGGATCGGGCCGGTCGTCTCGGGCGACAGGGTCTTCACGAAGCCGTCCCTTCCACCCGACCTGCAGCGCCTCAACGCCCAGTTGGACGCCGAGGTGACCCGGCAGCACGCGGCCCAGATGCACGCCCTGCTGGTGCAGTCCGGCATCGCACTGGCGATCATGATGATGGTGTCGGTCGTGCTGGGCTGGCTGGTCGCCGGGCGGGTGCTGCGCCCGCTGCGGACGATGACCTCCACGATCCGGCGGATCTCCGCGCGCAACGTGCACGAACGGCTGGCCGTCGCAGGCCCACGGGACGAGCTCAAGGACCTGGCAGACACCGTCGACGGCCTCCTCGGCCGGCTGGAGACGGCACTGGGCGCGCACAAGCGGTTCGTCGCCAACGCCGCGCACGAGCTGCGCACCCCGCTCACCCTGGAGCACGCGCTGCTGGAGGAGACGCTCACCGACCGCACCGCCACGCTCGCGTCCTTCCGGGCGACGTCGGAGCGTGTGCTCGCCATCAGTGAGCAGCAGGAACGCCTGCTGGAGGCGCTCCTCACCCTGGCGACGGGCGAACGCGGGCTGGAGCGCCGCGAGCGCTTCGACCTGGCCGAGCTCACCGATCAGGCGCTCCTCGCCCCCCGGCCGCAGGTCGACCGGCTCGGGCTCCGCGTCGAGGCGCGGACGCCTCCCGCGCCGGCCGCCGGCGATCCGGCCCTGGCCGAGCGCCTCGTGGCGAACCTCCTCGACAACGCGGTCCGCTACAACGTTCCCGGCGGCAGCGTGGAGGTCGGTACGACGACCGAGGCCGGACGCGCGGTCCTGTCCGTGCGCAACACCGGGCCGGTGATCCCGCCGGATCGCGTGGCGGACCTGTTCGAGCCGTTCCAGCGCCTCGCCGGCCGTACCGCCCGCGACGACGGCGGCCACGGCCTGGGCCTGTCGATCGTGCGCGCCATCGCCGCCGCGCACGACGCCACCGTCACGGCGCACGCCCGCCCGGAAGGCGGCCTGGACGTCGAGGTGCGGTTCCCGTGAGCGCCCTGTGCTTTCTGGATCATCGCTTTACCCCGGCGGGGTGTGGCTGACGACCGGGCGGGCGGTCTCGCTGGGTTGAGTGGCGGATATGAAGACGATCATCACCGCGGCGGCGGTGACGGCGTTCACCGCCGCCATCTCCTGGCCGACGGCGACGGCGTTCACCGCCGCCGTCTCCTCGCCGGCGGCAACCCACGACGCGGCCTCGGCCGCGGCGTCGCCGACGCCCTACCTCGACCAGGTCGAGAGGGCGGTCCGGCACGTGTCGCCGGGCCTGGAACACCAGGTCTGGGAACGCAGCAGCGGCAACCGGCTGGACGACTCGGCCGGGGACTGGCTGCTGCAGACACCGCAGTGCTGGGGACACGACCCCTGCCCGCCCGCCGACCGGCCGGGCACCAAGCGGCTGCTGAACAAGATCACCACCAATATCGGCGAGGCGACCAGCACCGTCGACATCACCTCGCTCGGCTGCCCGGAGAAGCTGGTCCTGCCGCTGCCCTCACCGTGCCGTACGTTCCCGGACGGCTACTTCCGCGACGCCATCGTCGCCGGGCTGAAGAAGGCGGCCGAGAAGCACAAGATCACCTTCAGGATGCTGCTGGGCGCGCCGGTACTGCCCGCCACGGTGAACGGCGACGACTGGATCGACGCCGCGAAGAAGACCATCGGCGCCGCGGCCCGCAACATCACCTTCAACGTGGCGACGATGACCACCTCCTACTCGGGAACGCCCGGCGTTCCGATCGGCGGCTACACGCCCTCCTGGAACCACTCCAAGCTGTTCGTGGTCGACGGGAGGACCGTCATCACCGGCGGCGTCAACACCTACACCAACAACTACGTCCAGACCCCGAAGCCCGTCACCGACATGATGATGGCCGTCCGAGGCCCCGCGGCCGCGTCGGCGACCGGCTACATCAACCGGCTCTGGGACTGGACCTGCGCCAACCGCAACAAGTGGAACTGGGCGGCCACCACCGGATCATGGGTGTACCCGTCGGGCGGAGGCTGCATCTCGACCCTGCACCCGCCCGCCGCGGCCAAGGCCGGCGACCTCGACATGCTGGAGGTCGGCGGGCTCGGCGTCGGCATCCAGCGCAAGGACGACTCCTCCACCTACAAGCTGCCCGACCTCAAGCAGCCCGACGACGCCAAGTGCAGGCTGAGCTTCGCCGACAAGGACGTGGTCAACCTCGACCGGGACTACCAGACCGTCAACCCGGAGGAGACCGCGCTGCGCGAGATGGTGGCCACCGCCACCAAGTCGATCGTGTTCTCCCAGCAGGACCTCTACGGCTGGTGCGCGAGCATCGGCGGCCCCATCAAGGCCGTCCAGCCACTGGCCGACCTGCGGCTGCTCGACAACGTCGCCGCCAAGATGATCCACGGGGTCAAGGTCCGCATCGTCATCTCCACGCCCGGCAACGAGGACGCCTACTCCACCATGAAGAACATGCGGCAGCTCTCGGACTTGCTGCGCAAGCGGATCGCGCTGCAGGCGGGCGGTGACAAGAAGGCCGACCAGGTCATGCAGGACACCTTCCAGTACGCCTCACTGCGCAGCAGCGACAAGCCCCGCTGGGAGGGCAAGGAGAAGAACGACGAGGGCAAGGTCATCAACTGCGACGACCCGAAGGAGGCCTGCACCTACGCCCAGCACACCAAGCTGATCGTGGTCGACGACCGCGTCTTCTACCTCGGCTCGAAGAACGCCTACCCGGCCTTCCTACAGGACGACGGCTACTTCATCGAGGACCCGGCGGCGGTCGCGCACCTGAGGAAGGAATTCCTCGACCCGCAGTGGAAGTACTCGAAGGCCGACGCGACCTTCGACTGGGAGAAGCTCCTGCCTCCCACCGTCGTCTCCATCGACACCGACCACGCCAAGGGCACGTCGAAGGTGAAGGTGACCGTGAAGGCCGTCACCCACTCCGGCGACCCCTTCCTGGTCGCCTACGGCAACAAGGTGGAGTGCAAGGACGTGAACTCGGGCGACCGGTGCTCCTTCGACGAGGCCCCCTCGATCGTCGGCAAGAAGATCGACATCGTCGACAGGAAGACCCTGCGCTGGACCCAGAAGGAGGTCCCGCACTGGTAGACCCGCCCCGCCAACGCGACCACGCGCCTTCTTCCGCCCCGTCGGGGCCGGAAGAAGGCGCGTTCTCACGCTCGGCCGAAGGTGCGAGTTCGTTCACCCGTCCCCAGCACTGACCGCCGTGCGAAAAGCTCGGCAAAAGCCAAGCCGCCGACTGACGAACCGGGGCGAATCGCCCCACCGGGACGCCGATCGCCGAGCCTTTCGCACGGCTGTGTACGGTCACACGCCCGGCGGTTCCGCGTGCGGCAGTCTTCGTTCGAGGTCGCGGAGGAGGCTCTTCACCTCAGGCGATCGGCGTGCGTGCGCCAGTTCACGGCCGAGCCGCTGGAGGAGGCCGACGCTGCGCGCCGAGGTGACACCGGGCAGCCGGTCGACGGCACGGCGCGCCGCCGCCACGGCCTGGTCCAGGTCGCCGGCCTGGGCATGGGCCAGCCCGAGCCACGCGCCGTGCCGGAACGCCGACCGCTGTGGCTCGCCGGACGGATCGGTCCGCGCCCGGCCGCGCAGCAGGTCTTCGGCCTCCGCCAGCAGACGGCTCCGATGCGTGAGCATCTGTCCTGCCAGGACGACCATGCCTCGCCCGGCGATGGCGTCGAGTTCGGTCCGGGTGACGTAACCGGCCCAGTCCGGAGCGGCCTCCCCACGGTCCTGCGCGCGCTCGAGCAGGTCCAGCGTCTGCGCCCGCAATCGCTGGAAGGTCGCCAGATCCCCGGCCGCCGCGCTGGCGAGACCGCTGCGCGCGGCGATGAGCGCCCGCACCGTCGACGGCCCCTGCGAGGCCGCCTCCTGCGCGGCCGTGGCGAGTTGCAGCGCGTCCCCCGTTTCGCCAATCTCCATCGCCTGATTGCTCATCAGGCCCAGGACGCTCGCGGCCAGCGCGCGGTCACCGGCGGCGTGCGCCGCACGAAGACCGGTCAGGTACCAACGCTGTGCCTCGCCGTCCCGGGCGGAGTCGAACGCCATGAAACCGGAGGTCTGGGCAAGTTGGGCAAGAGCCGAGGTGAGGCGACGGCCCGTTCGCGCGTCGTATCGGGACCGCCGTAGTAACCGCGACACGCAGGCGAACTGGTCGGCGACGAAGGCGGCACCCGCGGCGCCGTGCCGTTCATCCAGTCGGCGGCATCGCGCGGCGATGTCCTCGACGAGTTCGAGCATCGGCTCGGTGACGCGATCCCCCTCCCGCGCGGCCGAAGCGAGGACCGGGACCGGCGCTTGGGACCACTGCCACGCATGGCGTGTCAGCGTCGTACCGGAGACCACCATGAACGTCCGCCGGGTCAGCATCGGATGCGACCACTCCTCCAGGAGACGCAGCAATCCGCCCGCATCCCAGGGTAGATCGAGGCGGTGGTCGGCGGGCAAGAGCAGCGAAGAACGGGGTGCGCTACCAGGCCACACCTGATCGAAGGTCAGGTCACGCCCGGTGGCGTCGGCAAGAAGCCATACAACGACCTCGGGGACCGGCGCATGAGGGACCTCGCCCCGGTTCAACCAACGATACGGGGTCTTATGGTGGATTTGGCGGTTTTCTCGGCGAATAGCGAATATTGCTGCATTGACGCGGCGCGCAAGGCTTTCCGGACGCCACCCGACCTCTTCGAGTAGCTCCTTCAACTTTTCATTCGGCACGCCGGCTCTGCCGTTTCTCTCGTTGGCGATGGCCGTCATGAGGTGTCCACCCGGGGGAGAGTGCCGTAAGGGAACAATGGGCAACAACTCTAACCACTTAGGTTATGCCGGAACCGGAAGCACACCGAACACACCGATCCGCACAGGACCGCACCTGCCGCGCCGGATCTGAGGCCATTTCTCGATGCTCGATGCCGAATCGTGGAAAGCGTCGATTCCGCATTCGAGAAGGGAGTCAGATGGACAGCGAGCGAAAGATCCGCGCACTGACCGACCTGTGCCAGGCCCTCGCTGGATCCGGACTGCATCTCGGTTTGAGCGATGCCCGGCCGGCCTTGTCGGTCCGCGCCTCTCTTACCGGCGACCGGATCTGGATCGGCATCGAGGATGACGCCTTCGTGTGGCGTCGCAGCGAAAAGGTACGTCATGCCGTCGAGGATCCGGCCGGAGCAGCCGCCGAGATCACGACGTACCTCGGCGAGCGACTCGAAGTGCCGGACGATCGTCCGTGAACGCCGACGCGCTGGCCGTCCTGAGCCGGAGGTTCCCGGGGACGCCGATCTGGTTCGGCCCGTACACCAGGTCTTGATCGTGACGGGGACCGCGTCGGCGGTCAGGCGATCCGCCGCCCAGGAGCGGAGGGCGTCCGGGGTGATCCCGGGCGGCCGGATCGTCACGAAGGCGTGGACGGCCTCGCCCGTACATTCGTCCGGCACGCCGACCACGGCGGCCTCCCGGACCGCGGGATGCTCGGTGAGCACGTCCTCGATCGGGCCGGCGTAGTGGTTGTAGCCGTCAACGATGAGCATGTCCTTCAGCCGGCCCACCAGGTAGAGGTAGCCGTCCTCGTCGAATCGGCCGAGGTCGCCGGTGCGCAGCCGGCCGTCCGGCAGTACGGTCCGGCCGAGGTCGTCCGGGCGGTTCCAGTACTCGGTCAGCACGCCCGGCCCCTGGACGCAGACCTCCCCGATCTCACCGGGCGACGCGGTCGTGCCGTCGGTGCGCCGCAGCGTGACGGTGACGCCCGGCATCGGGTGGCCGACCGAGGCGAGGAGTTCGGGACGGCCTGCGAGGGCGGCGGCGTGGTCGGCCGGTTGCAGCGTCGCGATGGCCGGCGCCTCGGTGGTCGCGTACGTCTGCATGAGTCCGGGGCCGAACCGTTCCAGCGCCTGGCGCAGCCGGGCGGGGGCGACGGGAGAGCTGCCGTACATGACGAACTTCAAGGGGGTCAGGTCGGCGCCGGTCGCCTCGGCGTGGTCGAGCAGGCGGTACAGCCATGAGGGGTACAGGTAGGTCATCGCCGCCGGAGCGGACCGCAGCGCGGCGACGAAGCCGGGTCGAACCCGTCCAGGATCTCCACCGTGACCCCGAGGCACAGCATGTTCAGCGCGGCGTCACCGGAGCCGTGGGCGAACGGCGTCGCCAGCAGGAACCGGGTGCCCTCCGGCATCGATCCGGTGGAACCCGCCGACGCGGCCCACGCCTTCGTGGACGCTCCGAGGCCCGCGAACGTGGTGGGCACGCCTTTCGGTCGGCCGGTGGTGCCGCCGGTGTAGAGGATGCGGGCGATGTCGCCCTCCTGGGCCCGTACCGGGACGGGCTGCTCGGACCTGCGCGACCGGCTCGCCGCGCTGCCCGCCGGGGAGTTCCCGCACATCGTCGCGCTGGCCGGCGACCTCACCGCCCCGGACCTCGGCACCCGGTTCGAGTTCGCGCTGGACCGCCTGCTCGACGGCATCGCCGCCCTACCGCACCACCGCTGAGACGACGCGGGCCGGGCGTCCGCGCGACGTTCGTGGTGACGACCGTGGCGTGCGGTGCGCTCGGCGCCATGGATCACCCGGGGGCCTCGGTCCTCCGCACGCGGGGCCCCCGGGTGGCGGTGGGCCGGCCCTCAGCTACAGGCCGTGCCGTTCAGGGAGAACGAGCCGGGCGCCGTGTTGGAGCCGCTGTAGGTGAAGTTCGCGCCGACCGAGGTGGACGCGCCCGCGGCGAGGCTGCCGTTCCAGCTCGCGTTGATCACGGTGACGGTGTTGCCCGACTGCGACCAGGTACCGCTCCAGCCCTGGGAGAGCTGCTGGTTGCCGGCGTAGGAGAACTTCAGCGTCCAGCCGTTGATCGCCGAGCTGCCGTTGGTGATCGTGATGTTCGCGGTGAAGCCGGTCCCCCAGTCGTTGGCCGAGTAGGCGACCTTGCAGCTACCAGGCGTCGGTGTGGGCGTCGGCGTGCCGCCGCCGTCGTCCGTGCCACCGAGCGCGGTGCTGATCGCGCCGTAGATCTGCGGCTTCTTGTTGAGGTTCTCGTCCCAGGGCAGGGCCGAGCCCTCACCGCTGAAGGTGCCGGGGATCCAGGAGTACTTGTCGGTGTAGTCCCAGATCGTGATGCCGACGCAGCGGGTCACGGCGAGGCACGCCTTCACGACGTTCGTGTAGTACTGCGCCTGAGTGTTGACCTTGGTGGTGTCGGCGGGGAGCTGCATCCGCACGTCGAGCTCGGTGACGGCGACGTCGACGCCGAGGTCGGCGAAGCGCTGCAGGTTCTGCTGCATGTTCGCAGGAAATCCATATTGGACCGCCAAGTGGCTCTCGAAGCCGACGCCGTCGATCGGCACGCCCTGCTGCTTGAGCGACTTGACGAGGTTGTACATGCCGTCGCTCTTCGCGCCGGTGCCCTCGATGTTGTAGTCGTTCAGGTAGAGCTTGGCGTTGGGGTCTGCGGCGTGCGCCGTGCGGAGCGCGTCGGCGATGTAGCCGCTGCCCATCGCGTTGTAGAAGGCGTCCGCGCGAAGGGTGCCGTCCTCGTTGAACGGCTCGTTGACCACGTCCCAGGCGTAGAGCTGGCCCTTGTAGTGGGTCACCTCGGTGGTGATGTGGTTCTCCATGGCGGCCTGCACCTGGTTGCTCGGCAGGCTCGACACCCAGCTCGGCAGTTGGCTGTGCCAGACGAGGTTGTGACCGCGGACGATCATGTTGTGGCTCTTAGCGAAGGAGACGATGGTGTCGCCTCCGCTGAAGTTGAACGATCCCCTCGAAGGCTCGGTGGTGTCCCACTTCATCGAGTTGCCCGGGGTGGTCGCCCCGAATTCGCCGCCGCCCAGGATCGCCGTGTAGGCGCTGTTGGACAGCTCGGGGTTGTCGGTCGCCGAGCCGAAGTACCTGCCCTTGGCCTTGGCGAGCTGGTCGAGCGTTGACGCGGCGGACGCGGGGCGCATCACCACGGCGGTGAGCGCCAGGAGAACGCCGAGTGCCAGCGCCAGGACGGCCGCGAGTCTCGGCCGGAGTGGCGAGGACATGCTGAGTTCCTCCAGGGGTGTGCGTGAGATGTTCCGTGCCCATGACGAGGCGCGGGGGAGAGCGGGGCTCCCCCGCGCCGGGTCGGTGGGTCAGAGGCCGACGCGGTCGCCGCGCCGGACGGGTGGGTCAGGGGCTCGAACAGGTGATCATCGACGCGCCCGGCGAGCCGTTGGCGACGAATCCGAAGCTGGTCGACGCGCCGCCGTTCACGGTGCGGTTCCAGTCGGCGTTCCGTACGGTCGCCATGTCCCCGCTGAGGGTGAGCGTGCCGTTCCACACGCTGTTGATGGTCTGGCCGCTGGACGGCATCCAGCTCACGGTCCAGCCGTTGAGGGCCGTGGTCCCGGGGTTGCTCACCGTGACCTCGCCCTGGAAGCCGCCCGACCAGCTACCGGTCGTCTTGAACGTCGCGGTGCACGGCGTGCTCGGGGTTCCACCGCCACCGCCGGTGCCGCCGCCGCTGCTGTCGCCGACGCCGGTGACCTCACCGTTGCCGCCGTCGAAGACCACGTCGGAGCAGCCGTAGAACGTCTCGGTGCTGTCGGAGCGACTCCAGACCGAGTAGATGATGTGGCGGCCGGTCTTGTTGGCCGGCAGGTTGCCGGACCAGTAGTAGTAGCCGTCGACGCTGCCGACCGGGCCGGTGTCGGCCGGGTGGTCCGCGACGAGGAACGGAGTGGTCTCCATCTCGTCCCAGGTGAGCGGCTTGGTCGGGTCCCAGCCATCCTTGGTGACGTACAGGTAGAACGAGCCGGGGTGCGCCGCCCACTTGTTGTAACGGAACTGGAAGTTCGCGCCGCTGGTCAGGTGCGTGACCGGCCAGTTCGCGTTCGGCAGGTCGAAGCCGGTGTAGTTCGGGTTCCCGCCGCTGCACAGCTGCCCGTCGGGGATGAAGCCCCGCGTACGGCCGGCGCCGTCGGACCGGAGCACGGAGAACCAGTTGTAGAGCGAGTTGGTCCCGCTCTGTGCGACCGCCGCCGCGCACGCCGGGTTCTGCGGCTTGATCTCTCCAGTGGAGGTGAGGCCGTCCTTCCAGCACAGGAACGTACGGCTGCCCGGCTGCATGAACGCCCCGTGGGCCCACGCCGGGGTCCCCGTGAACACGCTCATCACCAGGATCGACACCATTCCGAGGGCCGCGGCGAGCGCGCTTCTCCGTCGCTTTCTCACGACACCGTTTCCCTTCGATCCGCCCGCGGGCCGGGCATGCGGACCCGCAGGGAGTTCGGGCGCGGTGGGAGCGCCTTGTCAGGATCGGACCGCCGTCTCGGCGGGGTCAACGACGGCCGCTCCGGAGGCCGGGCATACCGAGCCGACCTGCGGGTTCTTCCGCCGGTGAGAAGAGCGGGCGTGAAAGCAGCTGAAAGCAAGGGGTTACAGACGTCGGACGCCTCCCGGACGTCGCTTAACAGCGTACGATGTACGCCTGCGACATGGCGCCCGCTGTCAGCGACAGCCGGCGGCGGTGTTGCCGGCCGCACGCACTTCCAGGGCGATGTCGAGCAGGTGCGCCTTGTCCGCCGGATGCAGCCCGGTCCCGGGCTCGTCCAGGACGAAGATGATGCCACTCAGCTCGGTGCTGAGCTGCGCGGCGAGCCGGGTCCGCTGCAACTCACCCCCGGACAGCGTCGCCGCGCTCCGGGATAGCTGGAGATGGGCCAGGCCGAGCCGGTCAAGGACTCCGAGCCTGCGGCTCAGGTCCTGCAGTAGTGGCTCACCCACCTCGCGCTGCCGGGCGCCCAGGTCATTCACCACACGTTTCGCCCAGCTGCGCACTTCCCGTACTTCCACCTCGAGCAGGTCGGGGAACGTCAGCCCGCCGATCCGCACGGACCTGGCCACCTGGTCGTACCCGCTGCCGCCGCAGGTGACGCAGGGCTGCTTGCGCATGTACGGCAGGTAACGCTGCTTGGCACTGGAGGTCTGGGCGTTCATGAACACCCGCTCCACCTCGGCGAGCGCGCCCCGCAGCGGCTGGCTCGAGGTGTAGGTCATCAGGGCCGTCTCATTCTTGTTCGGCATGTCGACGGTCGCCTCGATCTTCTCCTCACCCGTGCCGTACAGCACGCAGTGACGGAACTCCTCAGGCAGCGACTGCCACGGCCGGCCGAGGTCCACGCCCCGCTTTTCGGCGAGTGCCGGTACGAACGCGTGCTCCCCCGACCGCCACTTCGCATACCAGGGTGAAGCCCCCTCGAAGAGCGGAAGCTCCGGGTGGGTGATGACCAGGTCCTCTTGCGCCTGCCAGCGTCCGCCCACCCCGTGGCAGTCCGCACAGCCCCCTTCCGGCGTATTGCGGTCGAAGTGAGCGGTCGTCAGATGCCCGTCTCCGCTCTCCGCCACCGGGCCTGCGCCGATTCCCGGAAGGCGCGAGTACAGCAGTCCCAGGTGCCCATCGATGCCGGTGATCGTCGCGACCGTGGAGCGGGGGGTTGCGGTTCAGACGACGCTGGTCGACTGCGAGTGTCGCGCCGAGTCCCAGGATGCGGTCGACCTTCGGGCGATTGCGCTGGGTGATGTACTGCCGTACGAACGGCGAAAGCCCCTCCAGATACCGCAGTTGGGCCTCGTTGTGCAGGGTGTCGATGGCCAGCGAGGTCTGGCCGCTGCCGCTCACTCCGGTGAAGGCGACGAGCTGCCCCTTGGGGATACTCACCGACACGTCCCGCAGATTGTTGGTACGAGCCCCCACCACGTCGGTGGTCTCGCGCCCCATACTCGCGACATCCCGTACGCATGCTGCCAACCTTTGCCCACCCTCTCGCAACACAGCAGGGCATGGGCGGACGGGCCCCCGCCCATGCCGAACGAACCGATCACGCCACAACGCGGCGGTCGCTCATCACCAAATGGTGCCCTGGGCCGGCCTCGGCGTGACCGCCGGGTGGGCCGCCGTGTCGCTCGTGGTCGGCGGCCTGCTCCTGCACGTCCGCGACGCCTGAAGGTGGTCGGCGGCATCGCCGGTCCGATCACCTCGTCCAGGACCTCGTCCCCTGCCACCCGCAGACCCGGCCCTGACCGGCCGGGCAGGGTCAGGGCACGTACGTGTCGAGGCGGCCGCACATGCCGAACGCGCGCTCGGGCGGCGGGTCGAGGCGGTGGACGGCGGCCTCCGTCAGGGGGCCGATGTCGCCCGCGCCCAGGCGGCTCAACTGCGCACCGGTCCGCAGCGCCTCGGCGAACGCGCCGGCCTGCCAGCGCTTCTCCCACTCGGGGAACAGGTGCGCCTTGAGCCGTACGGCCGACCGGTAGAAGTCGTGCAGCGCCGTCGGGTCGCCGGCGTCCAACCGGGCGCGCAACGCGGTGAAGCCCGCCAGGGCCAGGTCGCGACGGCCGCGGGCGGTGTGCTCCCGCGCGCCGGGGTCCAGGGCCGCCGCCCGCCCGTACGCCTCCGGGTCGTTCAGGGTCTCCGGTGGGAAGGTGAAGACGGCGTCGCCCGCCTCGGGCAGTCCGCTGTTCTGCATGACGACGACGATGTGCAGCCCGCCGTCGCCGTTGACGAGCCGGTGCACGGTCCCGGGCGTGAACCAGGCGACGGTACCGGGGGTCAGCGGCGTCTCGGCGAAACCGTCGCAGGTCAGCGTCTGCACGCTGCCCCGGCCCACGACGACGACGTACGCCTCCGCGCAGGTCAGGTGGACGTGCGGCGAGCCGCCGCACAGGCCGTCGGCCGTCGGCCAGTCGTACACGCGCAGCCCGGAGATCCCGACCGCGCCGGGCAGCGGGCTCAACACGGGTGGTCCTTGGCGTAGGCGTCCAGGCGGGCGCGGTCCCACGCGCCGTCGGCGACGACGATCCGGTACCGCAGGCGCAGCGTCTCGCCGGGCGGCAGCGCGAACTCCTCGGCGAAGGCGAGCGAGGGGTTGACCGCCGGGAACGGCGTGTTCCGGACGAACCAGTCGCTGCCGTACTCGGGGTCGTCGAAGAACATCAGCGTGGAGGCGCGGTCCACCTCGTCGTGCCGGCCGACGTACGCGAGCCACGCCGCGGGCCGGCCCATCAGCTCCGGGCCGCCCTGCCCGTCCGCCGCGATGATCTCTCCGTCGGTGAACGCGCGCGGCCCTCGCCAGAACAGCCCGCTGTACCCGGCGGCCGGCCGGCCGTTCGTGGTCGGGCTGCCGAAGACGAGCGCCTCCCCCCGTACGTTGGTCAGCGCGGTCGCGAACTCCAGCGCCCACGAGTCGCCGGTGACGTCGCGCACGGTCAGCGCGCGCCGCTCGTCGACCCAGTGCTCGCCCGCCCGGGTGTGCCAGGTGAGGCGCTCGGCGATCCGTCCCGCGCCGACCTCGGTGAACTCCTCGTGCCGCATGACGCCGACGTTCGGCAGGTCGACGTAGCCTTGGTCGCGGACGTAGCTGCCGCCGCCCCAGAAGTTCTCCCCCGACAGGTGCGACGCGGTCAGCTGCACGCCCTTGTGCCAGCGGTGATCGTGCGGCCGGTACGCGGTGACGACGTCCCCGGCGAGCGTACGGACCGGATGCAGGTACGGCTTCGGGCCCTCGAACGCCGGCGTGGTCGGCCGGTAGACGTACCGGAACAGCTCCACGTCCCGCGCGTGCACGGCGAGCGTGTGGTCGCCGATGTGCTCGATCCTCACAGGTCCATCCCGCCGTTCATCTCCCGGTAGAAGGGGTCCGTGCCGTCGATGTCGCCCCGGCGTACGGGACGGCCGGTGAGCGCCGACTTGTACAGCGCGGCGATGAGTTCGAGGGTCTGCCGGCCGCCCGCGCCGCTCGTCTGCGGCCGGTCGCCGCGTTCGTACGCGTCGAGCAGGTCGGCCAGCAGCGCGGCGTGCGAGCTCGGCAGGTCCTGGTCCTGGGTCCGCCAGGCGGCGACGCGCGCCTCGTCGGTGACGTGCGGCGCGGGGGTGTAGGTCCAGTCCGCGTTCGCGTAGCCGTACAGGTGCGACAGCTCCACCGTCGCCTCGGTGAAGTCGAACCGCAGCCGGCTCTCCTCGCGCGGCGACAGCACGCTGTTGACCACCGACGCGAGCGCGCCGTTCTCGAAGCGGACCGAGGCCACGGACACGTCCTCGGTGGCGACGTCCCGGGCGAGGCGGCCCGCCATGGCACGGACCTCGGCCCAGTCGCCGAGCGTCGCCAGCAGCAGGTCCATCTGGTGGATGCCGTGGCCCATGGTCGGGCCGCCGCCCTCGGTGTCCCACCGGCCGCGCCAGGGGACGTTGAAGTAGGCCTGGTCGCGGTGCCAGGTGGTCAGGCAGACCGCGACCAGGGGCCGGCCCAGCTCCCCGTCGGTGACGAGTCGGCGCAGGTGGCGGGCGCCGGAGCCGAACCGGTGCTGGTAGACGACGGCCGCGTACGGGCCGTCGTCGCGCTCGGCGGCCGTCATGGCGTCGTACTCGGCGAGCGAGAGGGCCGGCGGTTTCTCGCACAGCACCCACGCGCCCGCTTCCAGGCATGCCCTGACCTGGGCGGCGTGCACGTGCGGCGGCGTGCAGACGTGCACCAGGTCGGGGCGGGCCTCGGCGAGCATCTCCCCCAGGTCGGTGTACGCCGCGGGGATGTCGTGCGCGGCGCAGAAGTCCTTCGCGCGCTCGGCGTCGACGTCGACGGCGGCCACGACCCGGACGCGGTGCGCCTCCGCCCGCAGCGCGGGCAGATGGCAGATGCCCGCGATCCCGCCCGTACCGACGATCGCGGCCCGGATCACCGCAGGACGACCGTGGTCAGCGAGCGGGGGGCGAGGTCGACCGACAGGTCACGGCCGTGGACGCGCGCGGCGGCGACGGGGGTCACCGAGTGGTCGGCGTCGGTCAGGTACGCCTGGGCGTGCCCGGCCGGGGAGCCGAGGGCCAGGTCCGTCGTCGCCGCGGTGGTGCCGGTGTTGAGGATCTCGACGACCTTGGTGCCGTCGGCGTTCCGGTAGGCCGAGATCTCCAGCGCCGGGTCGGCGGCGCTCACCGCGACGCGGGTCGCGCCCGGCCGGATGAACCGGCTGTACGCCGCGAACGCCCAGAACCGCTTGGACACGTGGTAGGCGTCGCCGTCGAGCTGGATCAGCGCGCGGGTCGCCCCGATGGAGGCGGCGAGCCAGTAGACGTACGCGCCGGCGCTCCCGTCCGTCATGGTGCGGTGGATGTTCTCCGCGACCGCGAAGCCGGAGGACTCGGTGCCGTCGTCCCAGTTCTCGTTCCAGGTGCTGCCGCCCGGTCCCCACTCCGACATCCAGGTGCGCTTCCGGGTCGGCTGCGGCGAGGTGACCGGGCTGGAGTAGGCGTGGCCGGTGACGGTCGTGACCCACTTCGCCGCCCGCGGGTCGGCCTCGATGGCCCGGGTGTAGTCCTTTTGCCCGTCCCAGCCCGTGTGGTCGCAGCAGGACAGCTTCAGCCCGGCCTTCTTCGCCAGCGGGCCCAGCACCTTGACGAACTCGACGGCCTGGGCCGGGGTGAAGTTCATCGAGGCGTACGAGACGGTGATGTCCGGCTCGTTGGTGAAGCCCAGGTCGGTGATCCGGATGCCCTCACGGCGGTAAAACCTCGCGTACTGGACGAGGTAGTTCGCGTACGCCTTCCGCCAGTCGCCGCTCGCGCAGTCGGTGCCTTGCAGGCCGCAGAGGGTGCCGCCGTTCGCGTCGGTGCCGTTGGTCTTCATGAAGCCCGGGGCGCTCCACGCGTCGGCGTAGAACCGCCGCACGCCGTACGCCTTCGCCTGTGTCGCCAGCCAGACCTGGCCGCCGTCGTCGCCGTCCCAGACGTACTTCGGCGGTGCGGTCGGCCCGCCCGGGTCGGCGGGCTCGATGGACGGCATGTGGTCGTACACCTTGTCGGCGGACGAGCCGATGCCGAGCCGCAGGATGGACGCGCCCGCGCCGGCGCGCCGGCCGAACAGCAGGTCGACGACCTCCTTCTGCTTCGGCGCCGACAGCCCGTTCAGCCCGTGGATCACGGCGGCCCGCTGGAACGCCTCGGAGAACCCGAACCCGTCGATGGGCTGCAGGTTCGCGCGGAAGTCGACGCGGCCGCGGGGTGGTTCCTGGGCGCGCGCGGGCACGCCCAGGGAGCACGCGGTCGCCACAGTGAGGGCGAGGGCGAGTGATCTGCGCCCAGAGGGACGCGTGAGGGGACGCATGGGGGATCCGCTACTTTCCGCCCGCGCCGGCCAGGCCCGCGATGAGCCAGCGGCGCGCGAACAGGTAGACGACGAACACGGGGAGGGCCGACAGCAGCACGGCCGCCATCAGGCCGGGCACGTTCGAGCCGAACTGGTTCTGGAAGTTCCACAGGCCGAGCGTCTGGACCCGCTGCTCGGGAGACTGGGTGAGGATCAGCGGGAACAGGAAGCCGTTCCAGGCGTTCAGCGCGCTGTAGACGGCGACCGTGGTCAGCGACGCGCGGCTGAGCGGCAGCGCCAGGCTCCACATCAGCCGGAACGACCCGCCGCCGTCGATGGTCATCGCCTCGTACAGCTCGCGGGGGACGTCCCGCAGCGCCGACGACAGCACCAGCACGCTGAGCGGCAGGCCGAACGCCACGGTCGGCAGGATGATCGCCGTCAGCGAGTCGTACAGGTGCATCCGGGTGATCATCAGGTAGACGGGGATGATCGTGGCCTGCGCGGGCACCGCGAGTCCGGCCAGGAAGATCCGGAACGTCCCGGACACGACCCGGCTGCGCGACCGCACGATCGCGTACGCCGCGGGGAAGGCGAGCAGCACGGTCAGCGCGACGCTGCCCACGGTGACGATCGCCGTGTTGACCAGGTAGCGGGTGTACCCGCTGCGGAAGACCTCGGCGAAGTTGCCCAAGGTCAGCTTGTGCGGCAGGGACAGCGGGCCGCCGTCGAGGTAGCCGTCCGTCGGCTGGATGCTGTCCTTGATCATCAGGTAGATCGGGACGCCCACGAACACGAGCCAGGCGAGCGCCGCCAGTCCGGCGCCCCAGTTCGGCCGCTGCCGCCTCCGCCGTGGCCGGTCGCCGCGCCGGTGGCGCGCGACCGGCACCGACGTCTCTTCCCGGAGTGCCGTCATGGCGTCAGATCCCCTCCAGGGTGCTGCGCATCTTCCCGTAACCGGAGAAGCGGACGATGAGCAGCGACAGCGCGGTGCCGAGCGCGGCCAGGACCAGCGCGATCACGCTCGCGTACCCCATCTGGAAGCTCTGGAAGGCGCTGTTGTACATGCGCTGCGGCAGGACCATCGTGGCGGTGCCCGGCCCGCCGTTGGTGACGATCAGGATGGTCTCGAAGTAGGTCAGCGACCCGACCAGCATCAGCACCGACGAGGTGATGACGGTGTTCCGGAGCTGCGGCAGCGTGATGTGCCAGAACTGCTGGAACCGGCCCGCGCCGTCGATGAGCGCGGCGTCGTACAGCATCTTCGGGATCTGCCGCGCCGCGGCCTGGTACATCAGCGAGTGGAACGGCACGAACTGCCAGGCGATGACGACGACCACGGCGCCCAGGGCGCCGTGCTGGTCGCCGGCGATGTTCCCGTCCGGGAATCCGATCCAGGGGCCGACCTTCGCGGCGAGCCCGAAGTTCGGGTCGAGCAGCACCCGCCAGGTGATGGCGATCGCGGCGGTCGACATCAGCAGCGGCAGGAAGAAGATCGAGGACAGCACCGCGCGGTTCAGCTCCCGGCCCGCCGCCCAGACGCCGATCAGCAGGGCGAGCGGGGTCTGCACCACCCAGCACAGCACCATGAAGACCAGGCTGATCCGCATCGACTCCCAGATCGCGCTGTCCGACAGCGCGCGGCTCCAGTTGGCCAGGCCGTTGAAGTTCGGCGTGCCGAGGCCGTTCCAGTCGGTGAAGGACAGCACGGCCGTCAGGAGCAGGGGCACCCCCGCGAACACGCCGAAGAACAGCGCGGCGGGGAGGATCCACACGGCGCCCGGCCGCGCCGCCCGGTCCGCGCCGGCGGCGGCCGACGGCCGCCGCCCCCCC
>NZ_JBFAUT010000020.1:0-135382 GCF_040679475.1 Actinoallomurus sp. NPDC052274 | reverse complement strand
CGCGGCGGAACACTCTTCCTGCGGACGTCGCGCCGCTGCCCGGCATCGACCCGGATATCTCCCAGTCGATGGACCTGTTCGAGGCCGAGCACACCGAGCGGTTCGGGTTCCCTTTCTGGCGGGCAGCGGTCGTCGCCGGCACCGCCGCGGCGATGATCGCCGCCGCGACCGGTCTGCTCGGCATGGGGGAAAGCCCGCCGGACAGCAACCAGAACGCCGTGGTGACCTGGTACAACCGGTCGGTCGCGAAGATCGGCGCGGGCCCGTGGTGCGACATGGGCATCACCTGGGAGGCGTGGCATTCCGGGAACGTCGTCGCTGTCTGCGGCGGTCCTGGCCGCGGCTTCGCGCTGACCACCGCGCACGCCGCCGACTTTCGTCGGCGCGGCCTGTGGATGTACGGGGCCCGGGGGATCCGGCCCGGCGACGTAGTGTTCTTCTCCTGGTCCCGCGGCGAGACGATCGGCTCCATCGACCACGTTGGGCTCGTCGAGCACGTCTACGCCGACGGCTCGTTCACGACGATCGAGTGCAACATCGGCAACGCCTGCCGCCGAGAACATCGGGACGCCACCTACGTGGTCGGGTACGGCCGGCCGCCGTACGCCAGCTCGCCGACACCCGCCCCGGCAGCGGCCGGCGGCACGTGGTTCCTGGGGGGAGCCTGATGCTGTACGGCACCGACACCTCGGCATACCAGCGGAGCGTGCCCGCTGGGGACTTCGCCGTGCTCAAGGCGACCGAGGGCCTGACGTACCGGGATGCGCCGTTCCCGTCGCGCTGGAAGCTGCTCCACGACCGTGGCACGCCTCGAGGCACGTACCACTTCGCGCACCCGAGCGAAGACCCGATCAGGCAGGCGGAGTTCTTCCTGTCCGTCGTCGACGCCGCCGGGCTGCAGACCGGCGACCGCCTGGTCCTGGACCACGAGGCGCTGTCCCTCGCACCGCCACGGCGTATGGCTGTCACCGGCCGCGAGCGGGAGAACCGGTTGCGGTTCGCCGCGTCGATGCCGGTCTCGACCCGGGCGCAGTGGGCGCAGGAGTGGTGCGCGTACGTCACCCGGCACGCCTGGGCGCCCTGGGTCTACACGTTCCTGTCGTTCGCCCAGGCCGGGAACTGCGCGGGCCTCGGCGGCTACGGGCTATGGATCGCCGACCCGTCGTCGCCGGCCGGGCGGCCGCGCGTGCCCGGCCCGTGGAAGACGTGGGTCATGCACCAGTACTCATCAACCAGCGGCATCGACCGCGACGTGTTTAACGGCACGAAATCGGACTGGCTCGCGACCTCGCCAGCCAGCACAGGGAAGGACGACACATGGTTCCTGGCAACTTCAGGCTGACCGCCGACGACCCCGAATGGCCGATCGTCTTCGACCCGGACGCGAAGGTCAGCAAGATCACGTTCGGGCTGGACAACTCCTTCGCGGACGCGGCGCACGGCATCACCGCCGCGCCGCAGCAGCACCTGCGGGTCGCGATCATGGACGTCGACGGCAGCGTCCAGAAGATCTACGACCCGGTGATCATCGGCCGGCAGACGCCGACAACCCCCGGCGGCACCAAGCCGGTCACGATCACGGTCCCCAAGCCCGCGACGGCCTGGGCGGCGTTCATCTCGCCCGGCAAGGACGGCCCGGCCGACCGCCGGATCGGGTTCTGCCTGACCTGACCCACGCCCGTACGTCCCGCCCCGCCTCGGCCCACCGGCCGGGGCTTCATCATTCCTGGAGTCCGATGCAGGGCAGCGACATCGACAACCGGTTCACCTACCACCCGCCGCGCGCCGGCCAGCCGGCCAAATTCGAGCAACTGCGCGCGGCAGCCCGGGACCTGGCGCACCTGATCAACACGGTCTGCCCGGAGTCCCGAGAGAAGTCCCTCGCCGTGACGAACCTCGAGGAAACCGTCATGTGGGCGAACGCCTCGATCGCCCGCCACGAGTAGCCCAGCACCCCGACACGGGCCCCGGCGCGCGCCGGGGCCCTTCCTTATGCAGGAGGACGATTGCCTGTCACCTTCCGGCCCGGCCTGCGCGCCCCGCACTCGCCGGTCACGCGCCCGAGAGCGCGTCTCGGCCGTGCCCTCGCGGCCGTCACCGCGCCGGTCTCCGTCGACTGGTATTCCAACGTCGCGGTCTGGCCGATGCTGCTGAACGACCGTCTCGGGGATTGCACCGAGGCGATGGTCGGTCACGCCATCCAGGCCGCCTCGACGTACGGCGCGGGCACCACCGTTACCGTCACCGATGACGACGTCCTGGCCGCGTACGAGCGGGTTTCCGGGTACCGGCCGGGCGACCCGTCGACCGACGTCGGCGCGGTCCTCCAGGACGTCTACGACGACTGGCGACGTGTCGGCGTTGGGGGTCACAAGGCGTTGGCGTTCGGTGAGCTCGACGTGGCGAACCTGGACGAGATCCGCCGAGCGATCTACGCCTTCGGCGCCGCCGGCCTCGGCATCACCGTCACCGAACGGATGATGGACGACTTTAACGGCGGCAAGCCGTGGACGCGCACCGGCGGCCAGACCCTCGGCGGCCACGCGATCGTCGCTGTGGGTTACGACGACACCGGCGTGTGGGTCATCACCTGGGGCCAGGTCATCCAGATGACGTGGACGCTGTTCCGCAAGGTCGTCGAAGAGGCGTGGGCGGCGGTCCTGCCCGAGTGGTTCTCGGCCGCCGGCCGTGACCCGGTGGGGGAGGACCTGCACGCCCTGGGCGAGGAGCTCGCCGCGCTGACCGGCGAGCCGAATCCCTGGCCCCAGCCGAACCCCACCCCGACGCCGCCAGCGCCGGTGGACCTGCTGCAGCAGCTCGCGCAGCTTGTCCGCCAGGCCGAGGCCGCCGCCGAGCGCGGCTTCCACGACGTCATCGCCTTCCTCGACCAGCACGGCCTGTAGGCCGCCACGACCCCGTCAGGCCCGCACCGCGGGCCCGTTCCTACTCCGGGAGATTCCTTCGTGAAGAACATCGTCTTGCGGTATCCGGCCGCGATCCTCGGCATCGTCTCCGCCGTCCTGCAGACGCTCGTCGCGTACGGCGTGAGCCTGTCCGATGGGCAGGTCGGCGCGATCAACGCGATCGTCGCGGCAGTGCTCGGCGTCGCCACAGCGGTGCTCGTCGCCCAGGACCGGCTGCTGCCCGCGATCCTGGCGCTCGGCCAGGCGGCGGCCACGCTGTTCGTCGCGTTCGGCGCGGACCTGACCGATGCGCAGGTGAGTACGGCACTGGGCCTACTCGCGGCAGTGGCTACGCCGCTCGTGGCGGCGTTCACGCACACACAGGTCCACGCCGCAATCGGTGCGCACGGTCAGCGGGTGCGGCGACGGCCGATGTTCCGTCTCGCGGCCTGAGCCGTACGCCGAGCTCGACGCGGCCCTGCCCGGTCCCCTTGGGGCCGGGCAGGGCCGCTTTCGTGCTTCTCGAGAGGCGATGTGACGCGCATCCTCGGGTCTGGGTTGTCATGATCAGGATGTACGGCCGCGTCCGGCCACCACGCTCCTCGCGGGGTAGATCAACGGCATGATGTGACGCGCGCCCCGCGTTCGGCCCGATGGCTCGGAGGACGCGGGGCGCTTCTGCGTGCGTCTGCGAGGACTTCATCTACCTGCGAGAACACTCCACGGAGTTGACCAGAGTCGCGAGCGCTCGCCTCTGGATCCCGGTAGCGTCCCTGACATGCTGGCGATAAAGCTGCAAGAGCTCGCTGAAGCCGTTGATGGACGCCTGGTCGACGCGGACCCGACCGCGTCCGTGAGCGCACCGCTCGCGATCGACTCTCGGGCCGTTGAGCCTGGAGGGCTGTTCGCCGCGCTGCGCGGAGAGCGCACGGACGGGCATGAGTACGCCACCGCGGCGGTAGCCGCCGGCGCCGCCGCGGTGCTCGCGGCCCGCCCGGTCGACGGCGTGCCGTGCGTAGTCGTCGACGACGTCACCGAGGCGATGGGGCGGCTCGGCCAACACCTGGTCGAGCGCCTGGACGCGACGGTCGTCGGAATCACCGGGTCGGCCGGCAAGACCTCGACGAAGGACTTCACCTTCCAGCTTCTGCGGGCCTCCGGGGCGACGATCGCCACCGAAGGCAGCCGGAACAACGAGCTCGGGCTGCCGATGACGATCTCGCTGGCCACCGCCCGCACCCGATTCCTGGTGCTGGAGATGGGCGCGCGGGGGATCGGCCACATCGCCTACCTGACCTCGATCGCCCGGCCGAACATCGCGGCAGTGACCAACGTGGGAACCGCGCACGCGGGCGAGTTCGGCGGCCGGGCCGCGACCGCCCAGGCAAAAGGCGAACTCGTCGAATCCCTCAACGAAACCGGCACCGCTGTGCTGAACCGCGACGATGAATACGTGGCAGGCATGGCCTCCCGCTGCTCCGGCTCGGTGCTGTGGTTCGGCCGTGACGCTCGCGCGGACGTGACCGCCTCCACCGTTCGGCTCGATGAGCATGGGCGGGCCCGGTTCAGGCTGCACACCCCACAGGGCTCCGCACCGGTTCAGCTCAGCCTGTACGGCGAGCATCAGGTCGCCAACGCGCTCGCCGCCGCCGGCATCGCGCATGCCGCCGGGATGGAGGCTGAGGCGATCGCGGCCGGCCTGACGGCGGCGCGGGCGTTGTCTCCGGGCCGGATGGAACTGCATGAGCGCGCCGATGGCGTCACGATCATCAACGACGCGTTCAACGCCAACCCCGACTCCGTCCGGGCCGCCCTGGACACCGTCGCTGCGATGCGGTCGACGACAGGGCGGCGTGCGATCGCGGTGCTGGGGGAGATGGCCGAACTCGGGGAGGAGAACGAGGCCGGGCATCAGGACGTCGGGCGGATGGCTGGCCGCGCTGGACTCGGCATCCTGGTCACGGTCGGAGGCCACGACGCGGCGCTGATCGCTGACGCTGCGCGTGCCGAAAACCCGGACCTGACGGTGTGGCAGGTCCCGGACCGCAAGGTCGCGGAGGACTTCCTTACCGAGCGGCTCCGGCCCGGTGACATCGTCGTGGTGAAGGCATCGCACGCGATCGAGCTTCACATCTTGGCCGAACGGCTGATCGCCGGTGACGCCGCCACGTAGACCCGGCCAGGGATGGCGAAGGCCGCCGCACCCCGTGGGTGCGGCGGCCTTCGTTTTCGTGTCCGGCTACTGGTGCACGACCAGCTCGGCCGGGAGGGTCGCCGGCGACAGCGCGCCGAGGAGCTGCGCGCCGAGCTCGGTCACGTCACCGGTGCCCATCGTGACGACGACGTCGCCCGGCCGGACCTTGGCCAGGAGCATGCGGGACGCCTCGTCCACGGTGCCCGCCGATTCGACCTGGCCGTTCCGGTCGCTGATCGCGTCGGTGATTCCGGCGGTGATGGCGCGCGTCGTGGTGCCCGGCACGAAGCTGTTGCACGGGTCGTTGATAGGCAGGAGGGTGACGTGGTCCGCGGCGGTCAGCGCCTTGCCCATCTGTTCGCCCAGGGTGGCGGCGCGCCGGTGCCCCGAGGGCTGGAACGCGACGAGGACGCGTCCGCCCAGCCCCCGAAGCTCGGCGAGGGCCTCGAGGTCAGCGGCGATGGCGCTCGGGTGGTGCGCGAAGGAATCCGCCAGCGTCACGCCGCTCGCCTCGCCGTGCACGGTGAGGCGGCGCCGCACCGGCTGGTAGAACGGCAGGGCGGCCGCGGCCGCCGACGCGCCGATGCCGAGCGCGAGCGCGGCGGCCAGCGCGGCGACCGCGTTGTGGGCCATGGCGCGCCCGGGGACGCTGAGCCGGATCTTCACCATCTCGCCGTCCGGTAGCCGGACGGTGGTGTGGCTCGTGTCCTTGTCGAGGTCGATGCGGAGGATCCGCACCTTCGCGTCCGGGGCGGTGCCGTAGGTGATGAGCTTCACGCCGGGGACGTCGGTGGCGCGCAGCGTCAGCGGGTCGTCGGCGTTCGCGACCACCGTGGTGCCGGGCATGTCCCGCAGCCACGCGCTGACCTCCGCGGCGAACTCCTCGGCGGTCGCGTACTGCTCCGGGTGGTCGTCCTCGATGCCGGTGATGACCGCGAGATCGGCCCGCAGCCAGCGGAACGAGCGGTCGGACTCGTCGGCCTCGGCCACGAAGCGTCCCGAGCCGTGATAGCCGCCGGTCGCCGGGAACGTCCAGTCCGCGCCGATGACGTAGGTCGGGTCGTCTCCGGCCTGCCGCAGGATGTGCGCGACCATGGCGGTGGTCGTGGTCTTGCCGTGGGTGCCGGTGACCAACGCGCTGTCGGGGTTACCGGCCATGAGCTGGGCGAGGGCCTGGGCCCGGTGGAGTACCGGGATCCCTCGACGTCGCGCCGCGAGCAGCTCGACGTTGTCCTCGGGGACGGCGGTCGAGACGATGACGCACGAGGCTCCCGCCACGTGCGCGGCGTCGTGCCCGATGTGGGTGGTGGCACCGGCGGCGGCCAACGCCGACAGCCGCTGCGACTGGTTACGGTCGGATCCGCTGACGCGGGCACCCTGGCCGATCAGGACGCTGGCGAGCGCGGACATTCCCGCGCCGGCCATCCCGATCAGGTGCGGGCGCGACAGGTCCGCGGGCTCCCACGGCTCCCGGATCGGGAGTCGCACCGCTTTGGTGTCGGTCATGTCCGTTCTCCTCACGGAATCGGTTCGGACATTCCATAACCGGCCATCGATACGAGATATCGACGCCGGAGCCTTGCCTAGTCGATCAATTGACGTTCTGTTCGGCGGTAGTGCTCCGCCTATTTCGAATAGTCGAGGATTCGAATAATCACGTCAAGGCTTTGCATCGTGAAAATCATAAGATCTTTTGAGTTGTATTTTTAGGCGCACGAATGCGAGCTCCTAGCGCTTAATAAAGTGCTGCCCGTAATGAATTTACGTGCTGTTATGGGTCGTCTTCAGGGTCGAGGAGGTGAAGGTCGAACGCCTCGACTAGGGCTTGCTCGACCAGCGCGGCGGTGTTCTCCCGGCCGGCGGCTCGAGCCTCGAACATGTCCGACGATTGGCGGCGTCCGGAGAGCTGTTCGTGCTCGGCCACCATCCGATCCTTGTCGGCTCCTTGGAGTTCCTGATCGCACGCGTTGAGGACGAAGGCGATTGCCCTGCGGAGGGCCGTGTCGTCGGCGGCCATCGCCGCCTGGGCAATGAGCCCGACTACCTCATCGGCCTTCACGATCGGCCTCCTGATGCTTCGTCGCCGTGGATGGTGCTGGCGTCCCTGCCGGCCGCCGAGAGGCGTCCGAACTCGTGCGGCGTCGACGCTGCAACGCCGGCCGCGATGCCCTCTCGGCGGCCTTCAGGGCGGTGACGCAGGCACCGCGGTTGGCTTGGCGAGCCCGGTCCTGCGTCACCGCGTCGACGCTCGGCGGGACGGTCGCGCCGAGCTGCTCAGTCGTTGTCCGTCGGAGTGAGTCGCTGGGCGATCCGGTCCGCTTCGGGCGCCCGCAGCCCCTCATAGATCGCGTACGCCTCACGCAGGTGCCGGTGCGCGATCTCGCTCTGGCCCAGGTCGACTGCTACTTCAGCGAGCTCCTCCAAGAGCTCGGCCTGCTGTTGGTGAGCGCCGGTGGCCCGGGCCAGCTCCAGGGCCGCATCCAACGCCGTCCGTGCATCGTCCAAGCGGCCGGCAATGCGGTAGGCGCGGCCGAGCGGACCCAAGCAGCGTGAGCGCAGGTAGCCCTCCTCGGGCTGCTGGGCGAACCACCCGTCAGCCTCGATCAGGTGCTTGATGGCCTCCTCGTACAGCTCGGCCTCGAGAGCGGCCTCGCCCAGATGGCGGGTCATGATCGCCGCGCCGCGCTCGTCCTCAAGGCCGCGGTAGATCTCGCGGGCCGCGTGGAAGTGCTCGCTGGCGACCAGAGACTGACGGAGGCCGAGAAACGTCAGGCCGAGCTGCTCCAGCGAGGTGCCCTCGGCGTGGCGGTGCCCGGTCATCCGCGCGAGCTCCAACGCCTGGTCGGCCAGCCCCGCCGCATGGGCGAAGTCATGCCGGTTCAGGGCGGCGGACGCCTGGCCCTGGAGCATGCGGGCTTCGGCCTCCGGGTCGCCGGCTGCTCGCGCCGCCTGGTGCCCCAACTCGTACGTGAGGACCCACAGGTCTGAGTGGCGGTGGCGGACGAACAGCGGCCACATTGCCTCGGCGATCTGCCAGGCGACCGCGTACTGGCCCCGCTTGCACGCAGCCTCCGCGACGGCCGCCAGGTTGTACCGCTCTTTCTCCAGCCAATCGAGCGCGGTGGCTTCGGTGATCTGGACGATGGGCGGCGCGGTGAAGACCGCACCGAGATACCAGCGAGCGCCGATGATCGCGCGGGCGGAGGCAGCGGCCATGCGCAGGTACCAGTACGCGTGCCGGGTCAGCGCCGTGGCGGAATCATCGTGGCTGCCGCACTCCTGGGCGGTGGCGCGAGCGTGTTCGGCGACCACGTCGTGGAAGAAGTAACGGCCGCTCTCCTCGTCCATGAGGCGGGCCTCGACGAGCTGTTCCATCCGGTCTGTGGCGGCCTCGACCGTACGGCCGAGGAGGGCGGCTGCGCTGCCGGGGGTGATGTCGTTCCCCGGGTTGTGGATGAGCAGCCGGTATGCGCGGCGGGTCTCGTCGGGGAGGGCGTTGTAGGCGCTGTCGAATGCGGTCATGGCTCCGTCATCAGGGTCGGGATCGGGTGAGGTGGAACCTGAGGTAAGGCTGGTGATCTGCCAGTCGGGATGGGTGGCGAGGGTTGCCGCGGACACGCAGAGGGGCAGGGGGAGCCGGCCGCAGGCGTGCACGAGCTCGAGCGCGGCGGCGGTCTCGGCCTCGCGTCGCTCGGCGCCAATGATCAGATCCAGCAGCTTGAGGGCGGACGGCTCGTCGAGTGGTCCCAGGGCCAGCAGGCGCGCGCCCGCCATGACCAGGCCGCGCAGTCGGCGGCGGGTCGTGATGACGACGAGACAGCCGGATCCGGGCATGAGCCGCTGCACCTGGTCACCGGATGCGGCGTTGTCGATGACCACCACGAGACGGCGCTCAGCGGTGAGCGAGCGGAACAGCGCCTCGCGTTCATCAAGCCCTTCCGGGACGTGCTCGGGGGTGATGCCGAGGGCTCGCAGCCACTCCCCGAGAATGCGAGCGGGCGCGATCGGGCCGTCGATGGAGTACCCGCGCATGTCGGCGAACAGCTGCCCATCGGGGTACCGGTCAGCGATCTGCTGGAGCCAGGCGAGCGCGAGCGCGGTCTTGCCGGATCCGCCCGGGCCGGTGATCACGATCGTCGCGTCGGCCGGCATGCCGTCGAGGGCGCTCCGCTCGGTCGCGCGGTCGACCAGCCGCGCGGGGCCGCGGGGGAGCTGGCGTGGGGTGATGCGCAGAGGGGGCCGCGAGTTGATGGTGATGTCGCCGCGGATGCAGCGGGCCTGTACTGCCGCGCCCACGGTGGCGTCGCTGAGGTAGTTGCTGGTCGATGCGTCGCGATCTGCGCCGGGGCCGGTCTGCGGGGCAGCGATGCCGTGCCGCTCTTTCCGGTCGGTGCGGCGATGCGAGCGGGTCATGGCCGAGCCGCCGTAAGAGCCGGTTCTTGCTCTGCGTCTGGGGCGGGTTCGCCGACCCAGAAGGTGCCCACGAGCTGATCGATGACCAGGACCGCTCCTGCGACCGCGAGCCCCCAGGCGATCCCGCCGGTTCGCGCCCACCCGATCAGGTCCCAGGCGATGTGGGCGAGGATGAGCGGGGTGAGGCGGCCGGTCCGCCGGTACAGCCAGATATTGACGATGCCGATGATGAGCACCGAGGGAGCCACGGCCTGGTAGTACAGGTGGTAGCTGACGCGCATCATCATGCTCAGCGCGTAGATCTCCCACACCGGCCGCCGGGCTGCCGCCAGCACGACCACGACGACGGCCATCAGCAGTTCCTCGCACACGCCGGCGGCGAGGCGATCGGCTACTGACACAGCAACACTGGCATGCCCGTGAACCGTGCTGCTGCCGTGAGGAAGACCCATCCACTCCACGGCGAACCCGGCCACGTTCGAGGCGAAACACGCTCTGAAGCCCCACCAGAAGACCATGTCGGCCTGACGGCGCATCGCGTGGTCGCCTCGGGGGCGTCCGAGCCCGAAGCTGCTGATGCTCAACCCATGTTTCCGCGCGAGCGCGGTGGCCAGGATGACCGCGGCGATCGTTGCCAGCACGTCGTACAGCCAGGCCGGCGCGTTCATCCGGCCGCTCGTTACCAGCGCCTCACCGGCGATCGCGCTGGTGAACAGCAGCGCCCAGAGCTGGCAGTGCCGGGTTTTCGCGGCGGCCAGCCACAGTGTCAGAGCGGCGAGCGTCGCCCACAGGCCCAGCCTCGCCCAGCGGTCGGCCCACGCCGACCAGTCGCGGGCGACACCCCATTGCGCGGCGCCTTCCAGGATCGCCGTGATGGCATAGACCCCGAACAGCAGAGCGAAGAACGCGAGGGCTTGGCCGTATCCGCGCCAGGTCGTCGTCGAACGCGGGACCGGCGGCGGAGTGGGTTGCGGTAGTCGGAGTGAGGGTCGCTGCATCGAGGGATGCTTTCTAGGCTCGGTGAGGAATTGCAGGGGGCGTGGTGGGTGCGCAGCCCGGCCGGTGACGCCCTGGGGGAAGCGGGGACGTCGGTTGCCTGGGTTGCGCACCCACGTTCATGGCCGCGGCGGGGGTGCCGAATGCGGCGGCGAGCTCGGCGGCGCGGCACTGGTTGATGAGGGCGTCCGGGTCGGTCGCGTCGATGACCGTGGTTTCCTGCGTGCAGGCCCCGAACGCGCTCAGGCCGCCGTGGTATGGCGCCGGCACGATGACCCAGCCGGGAAGGCGACGCTGCACCTGCTCGGCGAGCTCGGCCAGCCGCTCGTCACGCATCGGCGGACTCCTCGACGCGGCCAGCGACGACGCCCGCTATTCGTCGTGCCGCGTAGTCGATCTCGTCGGCAGGAGAGAACGGCTCGACGTCCGGCTCCGGCCGGGGCTCGCCTCGTAGAACGGGGCGCGGTCCAGGCCAGAGCCAGCACCACATCAGCGTGCCGTCGACGTCCTGGAGCTGGACGTCCTGGGAAAGGTTCGCGTCCTTGTTGGTCGCCGTCACGCGGTCGCCGGCGGCTGTGACCTTGAGGTCCCGCTCGGTGAGCGCTGCGGCCAGCCGGTCGATGTATGCAGGTATGCGCTGAGGATCAGCCACGGGACGCCCCCGGCTTCACGCCGACGCCGCCCAGGAACGGGACCGCCTGAGCGCGCTCCGAGCGGCGTCTCCACCGTGACACGGGGACGAGGCCGGGCTGCACGAGCTGGAGACCGTCGAAGAAACGCGCGATGTCCTCTACTGTGCGGGGGACGCCGGGCGCGTTCGCCCGCTCCCATACCTCGGCCGCGTGCTCTGTCTCCGGGTTCGCCTTGGCGTGACTGAGCAGGAGGCAACTGCCGGGTGCCATCGCCCAACGGAACCTTGTGACGATGCCGTAGGGGCCGTCGCGGTCGGTGATGAAATGCAGGACCGCGACCATGATGACGCCGACCGGTTTGTCCCAGTCGATCATCTTGTTGAGCTCGGGATGGTCGATGATGCCGTCTGGGTCGCGGAGATCTGCTTCGATGGCGGCCGTGTTGTCGTTGTCCGCGAGCAGAGCGCGGGCGTGAGCGGCGACGACCGGGTCATTGTCGACATAGACCACGCGGGCGTCCGGGTCTCGCTTCTGCGCGAACTCGTGGGTGTTGTCTTGCGTAGGGAACCCAGCGCCGATGTCAATGAACTGCTGAACGCCCAGGTTTTGGAGGTATCGGACGCCGCGCTGGAGGAATTTGCGGTTCTCCTTGGCCATCAGCCGCAGGTTGGGCACTCGCCTGGTGGCCTCCTGCACGGCTTCTCGGTCGACCGGCAGGTGGTTCTTGCCGCCGAGGAGGTAGTCGTACATCCGGGCGACGTTCGCTTGGTCGGCCCTGCAGATGACGGGCTGCCTGCTACTCATCCGCCGTCTCCTCCTCGGGGACTTCGTCGGCAGCCGCCTGGAGCCGTTCAGCCAGCTTCCTGATGTCGGCGGCGCGGAGTTCTCCGAGGTGCGACGCGCTGGGCAGGGGGTGGGCGACCCAGTCCCCGTGCCGGCCGTCTTCACCGAGCTCGCGGTAGATTTCGTACTGTTCGCCGTAGAGGCCCTGGAGCTCCTCGGCGGGGCTCGGCCAAGGCCCGTGAAGCGCTGCTCTCTCGCTGTTTCTGCTGCTCATCTGGGTGTACCTCTCAGGTCACCCGAGACGCTACGCAGAGGCATGTCACCGTGACAGTGACGGACCGTCGCAGTTCTGGTCAGGACCCGAGGAACTGCTATGGAGCGTGGCAGTTCCTACTCCGCGTATTACATAGAACAGCCCTGCGTCCTAATCTGAATTCGTCAGGTATCAGGAAGGACACAGGGCTATGCGCGAATCTATCATCGCTGATCGAGTTCGGGAGCTGCGTCGCCGACGTGGCCAGAGCCAGGAAGAACTCGCCGAAGTCTCGGGAGTCAGCTACGCGGTGATCAAAAAGATCGAGCAGGGCGGCAACGTGCGCATGGAGACGCTGCACAAGATCGCCAAGGCATTCGGCGTCGTCACCGTCTACCTGGTCGCGCCCAGCTCACCCGAGCCGACTGAGGCGGCAGTCGACGACCTCGTCCTCGCGGAGATGCGATCGGCGATCCATCCGCCGGTCAGCATCACCGGTCACCCGATCTTCGGCCTGACCGAAGCGGGCGCCCCCGACCTCGCCGGCCTGCGCCGCGCCGTCAACAACGTCGCCACGGCCTACCACGCAGACCGGTACGACGACCTCGCCGGAGCCATGCCGGCGCTCGTCCGATCGGCGCACCATCACGTCGAGGCATTCGACACCGGCGACGAGCAGAACGAGGCGGTCCGGCTGCGGGCGGACATCACCGGCCTGGCAGGCCGGTACCTCATCCAGATCCGCGCCCACGACCTCGCCCTCATCGCCCTGCAAACCTCACTGCGGGACGCGATCAAGATCGGAGACACCCCCCTCGCCGCCGCCGCAGTGAGCAGCCAAGCCTGGGCGATGCTCCGACAAGGCCGCCTCGGGGAGGCCGAGCAGCTGTGCGTCAAGACGGCCGACGAGATCGAGCCCAAGATGTCGACGGCGACTCCCGACCAGCTATCGAGCTGGGGCTGGCTCCTGGCCCGCGCAGCGGCGGCCGCGTCCCGCAACAACCGGCCGCGCGAGGCGCGCGAGTACGCAGCGGTCGCCAGAACGGCAGGGGCCCGGCTGGAGCACGAGCACGAAGACTTGGCCGGGCACCACAACTTCGGTCCGGTAAGCGCCGCTGTGATGGGCCCGGAGATCGAGATCCTCGCGGACCAGCCTGACGCGGCGCTGCGTCTGGCCAACCAGATACCGCGTGACGCCGGCCGCGCGAACACCTCGACCTGGAACCGTCATCTGCTCGACGTCGCGAACGCTCACGTCGCCACTGGAAACGCCGACAAGGCCACCGACATCATGGACGCGCTGCGGCGGCAGCATCCCGAATGGCTGCGATACCAGCAGTACGGCAGGGACGTCACTCGCAGCATCCTGAGTAAGCGCCCGCGGATGCCGAACGAGGCGCAGCGGCAGCTCGCGGAGTTCATGAACGTCGAGGGCTGAGCCGGCCGCTCGCGTATCATTGAGACGACTCTCTCTTGAGTAGTCAATCTGCAGGGGACCGGCGAGGTCTGTGACCGCCCTTTCGAGGGCGTTCCTCGCCGGTCCCTTTGTGTTTCCGCAGGTTGACCTAGAGAGGACCCGCAGACTGCTCGTCCAGAGAGGAGAGGGGGCCGTCCCCGGCTGGCTGCCGGGGACGGCCGGTGATCACCCGTCCGAGGGGTCAGTCCCGGGCCCGTCTTCGAACTGACGGGCCATGTCGGGGTGAGCGTCCCGGACATGTCTCACGAGCATGTCGCTGCTTGCCTCGGCCCGAGAGAGCGCGATGTCGATCGCGTCCAGCCGCCAGGGTGCCGGACCGGCGAGTTGGGCGAACGCGCACATGTCGTACGCCGTTTGCCAGTCCAGGATCATCAAGTGGTAGTTGTACTTGATGAGGTCACACACAGGCTGGTCCTGTAGAAGGACCTCCCGTGCCCGTTCGGCGGCGAGCAGCCCTTCGGCTGGCGTCCAGTCCTCCGTGAGCTCCGGGAGCTTGATCGGGATGGGGAGCAGCTCGAGGTAGGTCACCACCAGCATGTAGGTGGCTTTGACCATCTCGACGAGCTCCTCGAGTCGGCTCCCGTCTCCAGGCAAGGGTTCACCCATGCCTTTCTCCTCTCTTGACTTGTCAATCTGCGGATGCCGGGGCCCGGGGCTGTGACCCCCCGGTTGTCCCGACAGCAACTACATTACCAAAACCCTTGCGGTGTGTCTAGGGTTTTTGGGATGCTAGGACCCATGGAAAACCAGCCCGACCGCCCCGCAGGAGAGCCACAGAGCCCCGTACGGGCCGACTGGCGCGTCACCGTCACCCTCGCCGGCTACCTCGACGCCGAGGACGCGACCAAGATCGACCACACCATCGACTCCTCCGTCACGGTCATCGAGCAGCGCCCGGCCAGCGAGCGGGCCGACGTCACGGTCGCCGTCGACGCCGCCGGTCTCGTCGCCGCCGTCCACGCCGGCCTCGCGGCCGTCGCGCGCGGCCTGGCCGACGCCGGACTGAAACTGCACGTCGTCGGAGTCCAAGCCCGCACGGCAGAGGAATACGAACGGGAACGCGCCGAACCCTCTGACCTCGTCAACGCTGCGGAGATCAGCAAGATCCTGGGCATCTCCCGCCAGCGTGTCCACCAGCTCGTCGAGCGCCCGGACTTCCCGAAATGGCGATACAACCCCCCCACGGGCAAGCTCTACGACCGGCACGACATCGAGGAGTTCGACCGTCACTGGGACCGGACTATCGGTCGGCCTCGGAAGACCTCACGCTCCGAGTGACGGCAGGCACGAAGGCGCGGCCCTGGACGATCCAGGGCCGCGCCTCAGCGCGTGAAGGGTCAGGCTCGGCGGAAGTCCCGCGCCGTCCCTTCGGCCTCGTCGACGACCGCGGTCAGCCGCTTGCCGCGCAGTTCCTCGACGGGGATGCCGGAGTCAACCGAGATGGTCGCCGCCGGCACGCGCAGCGGGTTGTCCGCGCCGTGGCCGGGCGTGGTGATCTCGGCCTGGTCGCCGTACAGGAGCAGGACGCGAACGTCGGTTCGGGTGTCAGCCATCGTTGTCTCTTCCTTCTGGGGTGCTTCCATCGTGGTCCGGCCGCGCGGTCCGCGGCCGGCGTTTTCGTGGGCGGCTCAGCGGCGGCGGGCGAACAGCCGTACGCCGAGCCGTTCCTGCTTGCCGGAGCCGCCGCAGGTGGGGCAGAGGCCCCAGCGGCGGCGGTTGCTGCCGGGGTTCTGGCCGTCGCCGCCGCAGCTCCTGCAGGGCGTGTACGGCCAGAGCCAGAGGCTGATCCTGTACCCGATCAGCGGTACGCAGATCAGGCCGAGGCCGACGAGGGCCATCACGACCGTCTCCGCTTCGCCTTCGACCGGGCGCGTGGGCGCCGGGTCTTGGCGTGCATCCGGCGCTGCGGCGCGGTCGCCTTCGCCGTCGCGAGGACCGCGAGCGAGCCGATGAGGGCGGTCAGCACCATGAAGATCCCCGAGACCAGCGTGAAGCCGAACTCCAGGACCATGGCGAGGGCGGTCGTGCCGGACGCGGCGGTGCCGGCCCAGGCGACGCCGGCCTGCCGCCAGGCGGTGATGGTGCGGTCGTGGGATCTGACCTTGACCCGGCGACCCGACTGGGTCGTCCGGGTGTGGCTGCGGACTCTCGTGGAGCCGGACGACGGTTTCTTCTTCGGGGGCAATTCGGACACTCGCTTTCGGTCGGAAGAGGCGTTCGGCGGCGGTTGACCCCTCTACCGGGGGACCCACGTGTAGAGGGGGGCTTCTACCTCGGTAGGGGAGGCGGTAGAAGGCCGCTGACCTGCGAGGTAGACGCCGGTAGAGGGGGCGTAAGCGGGCCCGCTCCCGGGCCTCTACGGGCCGGTTTCGGGCGGTCATGACGGTGTCTCGTATCGCTCGGCGGCGGCCTCGAGATCGCTCTTGTGGTAGCCGTTCAGGTTGCGGCCGTTGATCTTGACCTGGCGGGTGCTGCGCTCGACGCCGGCAGCCGCGAGCTCGTCGGCGAGCTGCTCGACGGACCAGTCGCCGTAGCTGTCCTGGTCGAGGTTCACCATGCGGTTCAGCAGGTCGTAGGAGTGGATCCGCTCGACGTGCCGCATCAAGGTCAGGGCATCGGACAGGACCTGGGGGATCGTCTCGAGCTCGGCACGGGCCAGGACGTCATCGGCCGCGTCGCCGGTCAGCGTCTCGGCCTCGATCCGGAGCTGCCGGCCGCGCTCGCAGATCGCGGTGAAGGCCGGCAGATCGAGGTAGTCCGTTTTCACGGTGACGAAGTTCGCCGGCCCGGTGACCAGCACGCCGACGCCGACGTGCTCCTCGGAAAGGATCGAAGCGTCGGCGCCCTGTGCCGCCTTGCCCTTGCCCAGGACCATGTCGGAGCTCGTGCGGTCGATGACCTGCGTGCAGTACCGGAAGCTCACGACCTCGCGGAGCTTGGTCGGAACGCTGTCGGCGTCCGGCCGCTGACTGGCGAAGTTGCAGATGAAACCCGCGGCTGGACCTCGCCGGACGATGCGGGCCAGCCGGTCGATCAGCGCCTCCTTGCGCTTGGAATCGCTGATCGCGGTCAGGTACTCCTGCAGCTCGTCGATCGTGACGCAGTGCAACTGCAGCCCATACCGGCGCTGGATCTGGGGCGTCAGCTTCGCGTCGGGAGCGATCGACGCCGGGATCCGCCGCAGGACCCGGTACGCGGCTTCCATCTCGTCGATGACCTCGTCGAGCATCTGCTCCAGGGCGAGGACGGCGTCGGCCTCCGCGCCGAGGACGAGCCGGTGCGCGACCCCTCTCATGGGCAGCCAGTCGCCGCCGCCCTTGCCGTCAGCGACCCAGTGCCGGACGGTCGGGTCCAGCGCGGCGGCAGCCGACACGAGCCGCTGCGCGGCCGTCTTGCCACGCCGGGGCAGGCCCCCGAAGAACATCGACTGCCACATCAGCGGCAGGCTCACGGGATTGCGGCGGGCGTCCCGGCCGAAGGGAATCGGGTCCCACAGCGAGAACCGCTGCATCTCGGCCAGCGGCGAGAGCGCCGGTTCTTCCTCGAGGTACGGGTCGTCATCGGACACCCACATGGAGATCCGGGCGGCGTGGCCGCCGTGGACCGCGCGCACGCGGCGCATGTCGAGCTGGATCTCGTCGACACCGAGTTCTGCCGCGATCACCGTTCGTTTGGCCAGGGCATCGGCTGCGGTCTTCCCACCGCCGCGCGGCAGGTCCACCACGGCGGACCATCCGGCCTGGTCCCGCATCGGCGGGCGCACCATGAGCAGCCGCGGCGCGTCCTCGTCGTCGTCCTTCCCTTTCAGCAGCCCGGCGGCGCGGTACGCGGCGTTGAGGTGGTCGGCGTTCAGGTCGAGCCGTACGGGGAAGTCCGGGGCGTCGAGGATGCCGTGTTCCTCGCCGGGGCCGCCCCACCAGGCCGCGACGCCGAGGCCGGCCAGCGCCTCGATCACCAGTCCGGTCGGGAACATCCGGGCCTGGGCGTAGGTGGCGATCGCGCCGCCGGCCAGCGACCCGAGGGCCACGGTCCCGCGTACGCGCACGTAGTCGTTGCGGAGCTGGACGAGCGCGAGGTAGTCGCGGACCTCGCCGTCGGCGACTGCCTTCATCCGCAGCGGCCGACCCTCCGCGTGGAAGGTCCAGCCCGCCAGCGCCCGGACGCCTCGGGCGGTGCCGACGACGCTGCGGACGACGATGCGGACGGAGTAGATCGGCGTGCGGACGGCGTGGAACGCCAGCATGTGCCCCGCCCAGCGCGCACGCCACCGCGCGTACGCCTTCACCCCGTCGAGGCTGGTCATCCAGGGCGGCAGGATCGCGGGCAACTCCTGCTCTTGGACGACGACAACGCCCTCGAGCGCCTCCTCGACCGCCGTCTCATCGCGGACTGCGAGCTCGTGCCCCGGCTCCTCATCCGGGGCCGGATCGGTGGCGGTCTCGGGTACGTCGTCGTGTACCTCGGGCCGTACCTCGGTGCGTACCTCGGCGTCGTCGTCCGGCGGGTTAGGGACCGGGACGAGCCGGGGCCGCCCGTCCTCGGGCCGCCTCGATCCACTCATGCCCCGAGCTCCTCCTCGGGTACGGCCAAGGCCGCCTTCACCGCGGTCGCTTTGTCCTGGCCGATACGCAGGGCACTCTTCAGGGTTCCGATACTCGGCGTCGTACCTGCAGCCAGGGCACGGCCGAACTTCCGGCGCGCCTTGCGTACGAGCCTCTCGAGCTCCTCCGGGTCGATCTCAGGTACGCCTCTGGGCTCGTCGTCCGCCTGCTGTTCCTCCCGCCCGGCCGCCTCATCGTCTGCTGGCGGTTCGGGCTGTTTAGCGGCCTCGTCAGGTACGTCGTCGGGTACGCCAGCGCCTACCCGACGACGTACCTCGGGGCCGACCTCGCTGAGCCGGATCAGACGCAGTTGCGGGGGCATCACCGGGTCCATCCACGGGGACTCCGGGTCCAGGTCGGCGAGCGCGCCGGCGTTGTAGAGCGCGGCGATCTGCGCCAGGAGCGCGGCCTGGCGCTCGGGGTCGGTGGCGAGCGCGGCGTACTCCACGGCGTCGGCCATCACGCGGTCAAGGCGCCGCTCCGCTCGGTCCTGTCGCCATGCGCGTGCTCCACGGGCCTCGAGGTCGCGCAGGTGCTTCGCGCGGCGTGCGACGCGATGCAGCCGACGGTGTGCGTCGACCTCGTCGGTTGTGCGGCCGATCGGCTCGGCGATCCCAAGCCAGACGAACAGACGCTCGGGAGTGATCCGCCAGTTGTAGCCCTTCCGGCCGCTGATGCGCCGCAGCTCGACCGACATGCCGCGATGCCACAGCCACGCCGAGACGAGCGGCGCGATCGTCCGAAAGACGCCCTCAGCGAAGCTGTCCGAGTCGATCGTCGACAACACAGCCGACGCGCAAGTGAGCACCCAGACCGCGATCCCGTCGGGGCCTGCGCCGCGCGGCTCGTACGTCGGATCGGCAGCCGCTTTGCGTGCCTCCTCGCGCATGGTCCGGCGGGCCCGGACGGCGCTGGTCATCTGTGCCAGCTCGATGAAGGAGAACAGCAGAACCCGGAGCTCGAGCGGGAAGTGCAGGACCCTATCGGCGAACTTCCACATGCCGGTCGCGACGACGGTCGTCGCGACGGCGGCCACGACGATCGTCAGGAGGTCCTCGGGCTGTCGGCCACGCACAGCGAGCCGGAGGCTGGACGCGGCGGCGCGGTAGGCACGGCGCGCGAGGACGATGAGGACCAGGGCGAGTGCCGCAGTGGCCACGAGTTGGGTAGGTTCGGGCATGGGTTTGGACTCCTGCTAGTCCGAATCAAGTCGGCCGGCCCGCGGTGAGGTCGCGAGGCCGGCCGACGTCTTCAATCAGCGCGGGGAACCGCTACCGGCTGGCTGCCTCGCGCTGGGCCACCAGGTCCTTGAAACCCTGGCCCGCCTTCCACTTCGGCACGGTCGTCGCGGGGACGTTGATCGTCTGGCCGGTGGCGGGGTTGCGGGCCTCGCGGGCGGGCCGGGTGACCGCTTCCCAGGAACCGAAGCCAGTGATGGCGACCTTCTCGCCGTTGGCGACGGTGGTCATGACGGTGTCGATGATGGCGTCGACGGCGGCGAGGGCGGTCTTCTTGTCGCCGACCCGCTCGCTGATGGCCTCGACCAGTTGGAGCTTGTTCACGGTGTTCCTTCGTCTGTTCGTTCTGATGCGATCGGTGGGTTAAGGGGTCAGGGGATGAGGGGGGCTCCTTCCGGCGGCGATCGGCCGGACCTTCGCGGACTGGTCACCTCAGCGCGTCCGCCAGGGAGCGGGACTCTCCCGCTTCTGTTCGGCCTCTCGAGCGCGTCGCCACTGCACGACGGCGATCACGCTGGCCAGCACCGTAGCGCCGATCAGCCCGAGAACCAGGGGAGCGGGGACCGTCACCTTGGCGTGCAAGAGAACGAACCATCCGATAGCCGACGCACTGACGCCGAGGATGCGGAGCCACATGGTCAGCGCCTCCCGGGGGGTGTTCTGGGCGGGCCTCGGAGTCTTCTCTCCCGCGCCGTTTCTGTCAAACAGATTAGGGTTAATGTATGACAGAAACCAAGGAGGTGCGCAAGGGTGACGGCGACATGGAACGATGTCCGCATGGCGCGACCATCGACCGGAGAGACGCAGGGTCGCGCCATGCGCATCGGGCCTGAGATCTGGGACCCGGCGAAGGAACGCGCGGAGGCCGAGCGGCCGGCGGGCAGCAAGACGATGACGAACCTCGTCAAGGATCTGCTTCGCCGCTACGCTGCGCCGGTCCCGGCGGACGCGGACGAGATGGATCCCTGGGATCTGGTCAACGTCGTGATCGGCATCCTGACCGAGCGCGGCGTCCAGGTCCGGGTGAGCCCCGATACGGATCTGACCGCCGCGGCGCAGACCGCTGCGGATCTCCTGCGTCTCCTCGGGGTTCGGCCGGCCCCTCGGCCCGGTCGTGACCACCCGCCTGACGAGACCTGAGCCGTACGACGAAGCGCCCCCGCGTCCTGGTGTGGATGCGGGGGCGCTTCGTCGTTGTGGTCACTCTGCGTTTCCGGCCGCTGAGGGCGGGAACGCCGTTCCGTCGTGGTGTCGTGTTCCGTCGCTGTTCCGCGAGAGCACCGAACAAGACCGAATACGATCAATGCCAACAAACGACGTCTACGCAGGTCACAATAGGGACATGCTTCCTCTAGCGCTGTTTATCGCCTTCCTGCTCGTTCCGGTCATCGAGATCTACGTCATCATCCAGGTCGGCGAGCTGATCGGCGGCTGGCCCACGGTGGCGCTGCTGCTGGCCGAGAGCATCCTGGGCGCCTGGATCATCCGGTACGAGGGTCGGCGAGCGTGGCGCGCGCTGAAGGAGGCGTTCGGCGGCGGTGGGATGCCCGACCGGGAACTGGCCGACGCCGGGCTGGTCCTGGTCGGCGGGGTGCTGCTGCTGACGCCCGGCTTCGTGACGGATCTCTTCGGATTCCTGTTCGTGCTGCCGTTCACCCGGCCGCTGGTACGCCTCCTCCTGTCGCGGTTCGTCGCGCGGCGGGTGTCCACGGCACGACGCCGCGCGACCCTGCGGTTCGGGGATCTGGGCGGCGTGTACGGGCCAGGGCCGGCCGAGCCGGAGCCGGAGCATCGCGTGGTGCGCGGAGAGGTCATCGAGGAGGACCGGGAGGCGGACCGGCGCTGAACAACGCACGGGCCGTGCCGTCGAGGGGCTGACGGCACGGCCCGTGTGCGTTCGGTGTTCTGTTATGCGGTCCTTCTGCGCTGTGCGCGCAGCACGGCCAATCGCTCGGCCAGGACCTCCTCCAGATCTTCGATCGTGCGGCGCTCCATGAGCATGTCCCAGTGCGTGCGGGGCGGTTTACCCTTCTTGGACTGGGGCATCTCGCCATTGACCATCAGGGCGGTCGCGCCGCA
The DNA here is from genome assembly GCF_040679475.1 of Actinoallomurus sp. NPDC052274. Lineage (NCBI taxonomy): Bacteria > Bacillati > Actinomycetota > Actinomycetes > Streptosporangiales > Thermomonosporaceae > Actinoallomurus > Actinoallomurus sp. NPDC052274. The sequence continues at coordinate 113,813 of NZ_JBFAUT010000020.1, read as the reverse complement.
GCTCCGGCACTCCCAGGTCATCGGCACCTCGGCCTCCGCGGCCAAGATGACGGTGAACCGGTGGCCCTTCGGGCAGTCGTACATGACCTCCTGCCGCGGGGCCAGGTCGGTGTTTCGATCGTTCTCGTAGCTCGTGGCTCCGAGTCGGGTGCCGCGAAGTGCGCGCTCGGCCATCGTGACGTGCCTCCCAGACGGCGTGCGTTCTCCTAGACGTGAACGCTGGATACCGTCACAAGATTCCCGCCTTGGCCTGGATCCAACCCTGGGAAGACCGATCGTTTCCCAAGGTCGCCCCGCTCCTACCACCTGAACAGCGCAGACAGTCTATCAGCGCAGGCCCGGGAAGGTACGGATGGGTACGGATCATTCGGGAGCAGTCGGTCCGGCTCGGGCAGGTTCGGGGTCAAAGGCGTAACGGTTACTTCATGAGCGTGACGCTCCGTGCAGAGCGGCGCTGAGGCGGCGTTGCCGCAGATCAAACGGGCCATCCGGGCACTGGCGATGAACACCGACTTCTGGCACGACACCGTTTGTCTGACTGACTCCACCCCGGTGCCGTGCGGGATGTCGCGGCCCACCGCGCTACGGTCGCAGGTGGCGGGCTGGGCGAGCTACGGGTACTGCGCGTCGCACTCGCGGTTCTTCTGAGGGCTGCGCCTGTATCTGGTGTGTACCCCGGCGGGAATGCCGATCCTGTGGGCCCTGGCCGATCCGAAGCTGGGCGAGCGGGAGGTCTTGGCGGCGATGCTGGAGGTCGACGCCGACCTGGTCGCCGACCGGCCGGGCCTGCTACTGATCACCGACAAGGGCTTCGCCGGCAAGGAGTTCGAGCAGTCGTTACGGTCCGGAACACGGCATCACTCTGCTCCGCCCGTCCCGCAAAACCGAGATCCTGCGGGCAGGTGAGCCGATGCTCAAGAAGGTCCGTCAGCTCATCGAGTCGATCAACGACACCCTCAAAGGGCAGCTTGACCTGGAACAACACGGCGGTAGGACCATGGAAGGCGTCGCCGTGCGCGTCGCCCAACGCGTCTTGGCCCTGGCCGCCGCGATCTGGCACAAGTTCCAGACCGGACAGCCCGTCAGCCGGTCCCTGACCGCCTACGACCATTAACCGTAACGATCAGTCGGGTTCAGTCGCCTACCTGACCATCGACGAGCTCGCGGATGATGTCGATATGCCCGTTGTGTCGGGCGTTCTCCTCGATGAGGTGCATGATTACCCAGCCCAGAGTGACCGGCTCGCCGGTCTCGCGGGCCTTCCAGATGGTCTTGGTGTCGAGATCCATGCCAGCGATGATCTCGTTGTAGCGGGCGGACTGGGCCTGATAGTCGGCCAGTATGTCGGCCAGCGGCCGGTCGAGCTCGTAGTGGAACTCCCGGTCCGGGTCGTCCGGGTCGATCCAGGGGTGATCGGCCGTCTCGCCGAGGAGACGCTCCTCGATCCAGGACCACTCCACCCAACGCAGATGGCTGACCAGGCCCGATACCGACATCATCGGCGAAGTCGGCAACGGTGTCGCGCGGGCGTCCGCATCGGAGAGCCCCTCGCATTTATAGGCGGTGGTGGCGCGGGTGTAGTCGAGGAGCGTCATGAGCAGGCTGCGCTGGTCGAACGCGCGCGGCAGGTCGGTTCTGTTCTGCATCCCATAACAACTACCGGGTATCCGGCGGTTGGCAAGTCAAATATCGCGTCCGCCAGGCCGCCCGCCCTCTTCGGGGCCGCGACGCATCCATCACAGCGTGATCAATTTGGAACCACTCGTCCAGTGCTGTGACCGGGAAGGTTCACCGTGATCGGAAGGCGGCTCGTGGGCCGAGCGCCCGCGAAACGGCTGGTATTACTGGGGGATGCAGGAAGAGACCGCACGCTCCGCGATCGACACGTTCATCTCCGCGTTCAACGCCTCGGACGACAGCTATGTGACTGCCCTGCTCTCCCAGGCCCTGACCTCAGACGTGGTCTTCTGGGGGCCGTTGGGTCGCAGCGAGGGAATCGGGGCGGTCGAGCGGTTCGTGCTGGACATCCGACACCACCCGGCGGGGACCGGCACGATGGCGCGCTGCTCAGCGGTGGACATGCCTGACGAATGGGCCCGGTACCAGTGGGTCTTCACCACGCCTGATGGAGGCCCCCGCCTGGCGGGAACGGATGTCGTCCATCTGCGACGGAGCCTCATCGACCAGGTCATCGTCTTCGCGGGGGAGATCGAGCCGTTCGCCTCCTGAGTCATCCTTCTGTCGCTGTCCATTTCCTGAACTTGTCCCCGTCGGCGTTCGGGGGCTGCTGTTCGCGGTTGGTCAGGCCGCGGTGTTGAGGGGGCGTCCGCCCCAGCGAAACCCCGCGACGTCGGCGATCATCCCCGGGATACTGGTCGCCCATGGATGAGGTCGAAGTCGTCGTCGCCCATTCCGAGCGCGCGACCCTGCGCGTCGGCGATGTGTTTCTGAAGGTGGACGCCAATCAGGCGCGCGTCGACGTCGAGGTCGAGGCGATGTCCCTCGCGCCGGTCCCGACCCCGGAGGTCCTGTGGCGCAAGCCGCCCGTGCTCGCGATCGCCGCACTCCCAGGGACGACGCTAGGACGCCTCGGCGGGCCGTCGACCGGGTCGCCGACGGCATGGGCCGCGGCGGGCGCCGCCATCCGGAAGTTGCACGATGCGCCGCTGCCGCCGCGGCCCGGCCGGGCTGGCCGGAGCATCATCGCGCTGGTGGCGGAGCTCGACGACGAGTGCGAGTGGCTCGTGACGAACGGCGTCCTGCCCGCAGACCTGGTCACCCGCAACCGCCAGGTCGCCGAGGCCGCGCTCCGGCCGTGGACTCCGGCGTTCACTCACGGCGACCTACAGATCGCGCACGTCTTCGTCGACGGCGACGAGGTCACGGGCATCATCGACTGGTCCGAGGCGGGCCAGGGTGATGCCTTGTACGACCTGGCCACCTTCACGCTCGGACACGAGGAGCACCTTGACGACGTCATTGCCGGCTACTGCACCGACATCGACCTCGACGTGATCCACGCGTGGTGGTCGTTGCGAAGCCTGCTGGCGGTTCGCTGGCTGGTCGAACGCGGTTTCGACCCGTTCGCGCCGGGTTGCGAGGTCGACGTGCTGAGATCCCGCATGTGAGGCTGCGCGGGCCCGGTACTGCTGCGAATGCGTTCTGGCGCATCGAGAAGGCCATCCCCCGGGCGATCGCCTGTCCATACAGCAGCGCGATCGTTCCTTCCACGACCCAGCGGTACACCCCCAGGCCGCCATGCCGGGCGAGGTGCGGGGTGATCTGGAACCGACGGACCTTGTCCCGGTAGACCTCGTGGTCGTAGCCGCGGTCGGCGTACAGGTGCTTCGCGCGGCGCAGTGGCTGACCGCGCTTGCCGCGGATCGGCGGGACGGCCTGGATAAGCGGCATCAGTTGGGTGACGTCGTTGCGGTTGCGCCCACGGCCCGCTGTTCCGCGCCTCCATCAACGGCAGCGGCGGGCCGCTGTCCAACGATGCGTGGCCTGTCCGTACGGAGGTGAGGCGAGCAGCAGCGCCACCCTTCGGACAGGAGAGCGGTCGCGTTCCGGGCGTCGCCGGTGATGACCGCGCCGGTCCCGGCAGCGCCCTGGTCGCGGGCGTAGTCGAGGTTGGCGCGGGCCGAGTGGGCCCAGCGGGTTCGCATTCGATCCCGATCGCGTCCCGTTCCAGGTGGACGGCTTCGACCAGGGTGGTGCCGATGCCGCACATCGGGTCCAGGACGAGTTCACCGGGGCGGGTGTAGGAGATGATGGCGGTGGCGGCCAGGGTGGGCAGCATCTTGGCCGGGTGCGAGGTGGCAGCGCCAACGATCGTTCGGGCAGGACAAGCGCGAAGCCGAGGACTTTGCGTTGAAGGTCGAGCACGACAGGTGCGCACGCGTGTTCGTCGACCCCAAAGAAGGCGAGATCCTCTTCAGGGCGTATGCCCTGGAGTGGCTCAGGCATCGAATCATTGCGGACAGCAGCAACGGAGCGGGAGACCGGACACGGCGGCTACAGCGTGCGGATCGGCGCACCATTCAGGAAGGCGGCGATGTCCTCCACCGCGTGCGAGTAGAAGACCCGGTAGCTCTGTTCGGTGACGTAACCCATGTGCGGTGACAGGAGCGTGCGCGGTGCGGAGCGCAGCCAGTGGTCTTCCGGCAGCGGTTCGATGTCGAACACGTCGAGGCCGGCCCCGGCGATCCAGCCTTCTTCCAGCGCTCTCCGGAGGGCGTCCTGGTCCACCAGCCCGGCGCGTGCGGTGTTGACGAAGAACGCGCTGGGCTGCATCGCCCGCAGCTCGGCATCCCCGACGAGGCCTTGGGTACGGTCGCTCAGCGCCATGTGCAGCGACACGATGTCCGCCGAGCCGAACAACTCGCGCCTGTCCGCCAGAGTCACCTCGTGCTCGGCGGCCCGCTCCGCCGTCAGGTTCGGGCTCCACGCGATGACGTTCATGCCGAAGGCCAGGCCGACCCGGGCCACCCGCGCGCCCAGTCGGCCGAGCCCCACGACGCCGAGCGTACGACCGTCCAGATCGAGGCCGACGGCCTCCTGCCAGCGCCCCGCCCGGATCCGGGCATCGTCGGCCGCGACGCTCCGTACGAGACCGAGGATCAGGGCCCAGGTGAGCTCAGCCGTGCTTCCGGCGCTGCCATGGGTGCCGGAGACGACGACACCGAGTTCCCGCGCCGTGTCCAGGTCGATCGAGGCATTGCGCATACCCGTCGTGACCAGCAGCCGCAGCCGTGGTAGCCGGGCGAGCACGTCGCGCGGGAACGGCGTGCGCTCGCGCATCGCCACGATCACCTCAAACTGTTCTAGCGCGGCCACCAGGGCGTCGGGGTCGGCGATGTGTTCCGCGAAGAACCGCGTCGAGACGCCAGGCAGCGCCTCCCAGTCCGCCATGGAGGCGGCCACCCGCTGATAGTCGTCCAGAACGGCGACCCGAACTTCACTCACGCGGTGCTGGTCCGGCGTGCAATTGCATCACTCCATGATCGTTGGTTCGTAAAATCTGGGATGGTGGGCCACAGGTTTAGGCTCACCAGTAGCGAATCCGTCCGGTGATGGCTGGCCGGCTTGTCGAACCGGGATCACCGTGAAATACACGCCGTCGTAGTCGTCATGGGTCGACATGCCCACCGTGAGGGCGCGTTCCGGACCGGCCGGACCGGCCATCGGGCACCACCGGTAACGATCACCAGGGGTGTTTCATTCGGTGACCGTGGCGATGAACGCGGAGAGGTTTGCGACGGTCCGCTCGATCTTCTCCTCCAGGGTGAGCGACTCGTGGAGCCGCGCGCCGGCACCGGCGTCCTTCTTGCCCCGCACGTACAGCGGGCAGGCGAGGTCGCTGCATATGTAGGCGCCTGTGGAGTTGCCCTGCTGTCCGGCCTTGCCTGCCTTCCGGGCGACCATCAGGGAAACGCCACCGGTGTGAGTCGTCACGCACAGCGAGCACATGCTGCGCCGCATTTGCCAGGAGGCGGGGCTCGGGCAGCGCAGGGCGAGCGCCACCAGGCGGCCGTCCAGCTCGGTGGCGAGGTAGGCACGGTCGGGGGCCTGGGGGTCTCTCCAGCCGAGGAAGTCCAGGTCGTCCCAGGGGCGCTCGGCCAAGTCGCGGGGGACGGGCAGGCGCTTCGCCTCGCCCTTGGTGCAGTTCACGAACGCGGTACGGATCTCTTGCTCGGTCAGCGACCTCATGGACGGTAGGCTAATTTGCCTAAAGCCATTAGGCAACTGCATAATCCTTGTCGGTGGCTGGGATAAGGATCTCGGCATCGTGGAGGGGGATCATGGTTCGAGTGGGGCTGACACCGGAACGCCTGACCCGGGCAGGGGCGGAACTGGCCGACGAGGTCGGCTTCGACCAGGTGACCGTCTCGGCGCTCGCCCGGCGCTTCGATGTCAAGGTCTCGAGTCTGTACTCGCACGTGAAGAGCTCCCAGGACCTCAAGACCAGGATCGCCCTGTTCGCTCTGGAGGAACTCGCCGACCGGGTCGCCGACGCCGTGGCCGGGCGTGCCGGCAAGGACGCCCTGGTCGCCTTCGCGGACGCCTACCGCGATTACGCCCGGGAGCACCCCGGCCGCTACGCCGCCGCCCGGCTCAGGCTCGATCCCGAGACGGCGGCCGCCAGTGCCGGCGTTCGGCACGCACAGATGACGCGGGCGATCCTGCGCGGCTACGACCTGACGGAGCCGGACCAGACGCACGCGGTCCGGATGCTGGGCGGCGTCTTCCACGGCTACGTCAGCCTGGAGATGGCCGGAGGCTTCAGCCATACCGCCGTCGACTCGCAGGAATCCTGGTCCTGGATCGTGGATTCCCTCGACGTCCTGCTGCGCAACTGGACCGCACACCGGCCATCAGATTGGGCGCGCCGCGCGTCCGAACAATCCGGATCAACAGGTTGAGGCAGTGAACACCGAGCACGATTCGATCATCACCACACCCGTCACCGCCGACATGCTGCGCGGCGCCCTCGACGTGGAGCGCACGGCGCACGGGATACTGCCGCACCGGCTGCCCCTTTGGGCTCGTCGGCAGATCCCGGACGACCAACTGGCCGTGGCCGAGGCCCAGCCGTCCGGCGTGCGGCTGGTCTTCCGCACCCGGGCCACCACCATCGAGTTGGAGACGCTGCCCACCAAGCGGGTCTACCGGGGTTTCCCGGCCCCGGCGGACGGCGTGTACGACCTGCTGGTCGACGGCCGTCTCGCCGCCCAGGCCACGGTGCCGGGCGGCAATCTCCGCACGATCGACATGGTGACCCAGTCCGCCGAACTGCGCGAAGGGCTTCCCGGCATCGCCCGGTTCACCGATCTGCCCGCGCGTGACAAGGCCATCGAGATCTGGCTCCCGCATACGGAGATCACCGAGGTGATCGCCCTGCGCACCGATGCCCCGGTCGAGCCGGCGCGGGGCGACGGGCGCAGGGTGTGGCTGCACCACGGCAGTTCCATCAGCCACGGCTCGAACGCGGCCCACCCGACCGCCATCTGGCCGGCTCTGGCCGCTGCCCAGGGCGGAGTGGAACTGGTCAACCTGGGCTTCGGCGGCAGCGCGCTGCTCGACCCGTTCACCGCCCGCGCGATGCGGGACACCCCTGCGGACCTGATTAGCATCAAGATCGGCATCAATGTCGTCAACAGCGACGTGATGCGCCTGCGCGCCTTCACCCCTGCGGTACACGGCTTCCTCGACACCATCCGCGAGGGGCACCCGACCACGCCACTGCTGGTCGTGTCCCCCGTCCTGTGCCCGGTCCAGGAGGACACCCCCGGCCCCCTCATGCCCGACTTCAATGGCGGGATCTTGCGGTTCAAGGCCACGGGCGACCCAGCCGAACGCGCCGCCGGGCGCCTGACACTCAACGTCATCCGCGACGAACTCGCCCGGATCGTCCAACAGCGGGCGGTCGGCGACCCGAACCTGCACTACCTGGACGGCCGCGACCTGTACGGCGAGAAGGACTACGCCGAACTGCCGTTGCCCGACGAGATCCACCCCGACCCGGCAGGACACCAACGTATCGCCGAGAACTTCGCGCGGCTCGCATTCGGCACCGGCGGTATGACCGGCGCACCGTTCGACTGCTGATGAGGGGGCCTTGACCGCCGGCATGCCGATCCAGCCATGACAGCCGGGGCGGCCTTGAAGGCACCGGGACGGTGGCGAGGGCGGTCCAGGCGGATGCGGACCTGAACCGGGTGGGAGAAGGTGGCGATCAGGTTCTTACCTGCCGGCTCGACCGCCACCGCAAGAACAGAAGATGGGAGGGCGGACGCGATCGCGTCCGCCCTCCCATCCGTCTACCGGCTCGAGATCCGATAGACGCCGCCTCTGGCGGTGTCGAAGGAGATGATCCCGTCGGCGATCGTGAACCGGACCGGCCGCCCGTGTCCGTCGGTGACCGAGACCCGTTCACCCGGCCAGGGGTCGGCGAGCTTGAAAGGCAGGCCCGCGTCGCTGGTGACGTCCGTCTCCTCGACGACGCCGTGCCGCCGAGCGCTGGAGATCTCGAACGCGCCCGGCTGTCGCAGCCGGTAGAAGGCGGCGTCCCTGCCGGCCGGCCACTCCGGGAACAGAACCGTGATCCCACGGTCGGTCTGTACCAACAGGTCGTTGACCGCCTCGGTCGTGCCGGACTTCTCGATTCCGTGGTACGGGTCGGCGACGCGCAGATTGGCGACCATGCTCTCGCGGAGCTGCGCGTCCAGCCTGTCGACCAGGGACTGCGCCGGATAGCCGACCCGTGCCGCCTGGGTGAACACCTTGACGAAGCTGTTCGCCTGTCCCCACGAGTTCATCACGTCGATGGTGTCGATCGCGATGTCGCGCTCCGCGGCGGGTCCGTTGATGCCGAGCACCCCGCCCGGGTGGATGAACTCCAGGTTGACGGTGTTGTCGCCGGGCCGGATGTCCCGGGTGTCGCCGCCCTGCATGGAGCCCGCGTCGACCAGCGAGTACACCGTGGTGCCGTCGTGCACGGATGTGGGCTGGGGCGCCAGGTGGTCCAGGATGTACTGCCACTTCTTCCGCTTGTCCGGGTCGAGGCCGAGGTCCCGGCTGCCCGAGATCAGTGTGGACAGCACGGACTTCAGCAGCCCGACGTCGGAGGAGGAATCACGCCCCCACGCGTTCTCCTGCGGTCCGCTCCACAGCACGTACCGCTTGGACCGGTCGTCCCACTCCAGGTAGTGCTCGAAGAACTCGGCGACCTCCGAGAGGAACGGGTACGCCTTCTGCCGCAGGAACGCGCGGTCCTGCGTGTACTCGTAGTACGAGACGAACTGGGAGGCGGCGAACAGCGAGCCGACGACCTGCTGGAGATACTGGTCGTCGGTCGTTGAGCCGAACGGGCCGATGCCGACGGGGAACAGCAGCCCACCCGGAACCCCGCCACTGGGGAACCGCTTGCCGATGTAGTCGGGCTTGACCCGGGTGAGATCGTGCTGGGCCCGCCGCCGGGCTTCAGGGACATAGGCCAGCATCGCGTCGAAGTACGGCTGTGCCAGTTCGGGCCGGTTGCTGGAGTACACGCCGTAGAACGGGCCGGCCATGTTGTAGTTCATGTGATAATCGCCGTTGAACGACGGGAAATCGGTCGTCGTCCAGATGCCGTACAGGCCGGGCGCGGTGTGCCCGGGGCGGCTGGCCGAGCCGATGAAGTACTGGGCCGCGTAGTAGTACTTCTCCAGGACGGCGTCGGGAACGTCGATGCCGGACTGCTGCCAGTAGGTCTTCCACCAGGCCACGTCCTGGTCACGCAGCCGGTCGACGCTCCGGGCGTTCTGACCGGCGGCCAGTTCGACCGCTTTGTCCTGCGGATTCTGGACGTTCTGGCCGCCACCGGTGACCGCTGTGACGATGCGCACCGTCTGCCCGGGCGCGATGGTGAAGGTGGTCGCCGCGGTCGAGCCGGAGGCCGACGGCGGGTCGACCGACCGCGCGCCGAGGATCCGGGTGGCCATCGCGGCGCGAGAGGTCCAGTGGGCGCCGGGCGCGGTCGCCCGTGCGGCCCACATCGTCGCGTTCTCCACTCCTGCGGTGCCGGTATAGGTGGAGTTGGCGTTGCCGGCGGCACCCGCCCAGGTGGACGACTGCAGCTTGACCGGAGCCTTGGCCTTCGAGGTGACCGAGGTGACCAGGTAGTCGGCCCCGGGCGCGACCCAGGTCGTCAGGTCGGGGGGGGGCACCGTCGATGGTCATGGAGGTGGTGACCTTCGCGTCGAGGATGTGCTCCTCCTCGTGGAACGCGCCGCTCGCCGGTGGCGCCTCCGGGTCCTGCTGCGTCTTGGGAAGCGGGTACAACGAGATCTGCCCGAACCGGGCGCGCGGATTGTCGATCGAGTCCTGGCTCGTCTCCTGCGTGGGCTTGGTGGCGAGGAACCGCAGATGGCGGGTCTTGAAGGGCGGGACGTCCCGGTCGATGACCGCGGCGGTGTTGTCGGTGATGCCGTTGACGTCGGTCCAGGTCGTACCGTCGTCGCTGCGCTGCAGGGTGACGTCCCTGGTGGTGTGGTCGTCATTGCCCGGACGGGCGGCCGAGTCGTTCTTGATCAGGTAGCGGGCGATGGTCTGCTCCGCGCCGAGGTCCAGCGCGATCCACTGGGGCTTGCCGACCTCGGAGCGCGCGCCGGGCCGCGTCAGGCGGACCGCAGCAGTTCGTGGAGCCGGGTCGTGTCGATGACGTGGGCCCGGGACGGGAACACCTTGTTCACCAGCACCTCGTGGGTTTCGATGTCGGGGTCGGCGACGCCGTCCGACAGGACGTAGACGCGATAGTCGCGGTCGGCGGCGTCGATGAGGGTGGAGAGGACGACGCCGCTGGTGCTGATGCCGGAGAGCACCAGGGTGTCGATGCCGCGATCGCGCAGTCGCTGGTCGAGGTCGGTGGTGGAGATCCCCCCGAAGCGGACCTTGCGTACCACGATGTCGCCCTCTTGGGGAGCGACACGCTCGTTGAGCTGGGTGGTGGAGTCCTGGTGGTGCATCATCTTGGCTGCGGCGACCGCGGCGAAGGTCTTGTTGGTCTCCGGGACGGCTGCCCAGTCGTCCTCGGTGAAGGCGACGCGGACGTACCCGATGGTGCAACCGGCGGCGCGGACCTCGGCGATGGCGTTGTCGACCCGCTCGAGCAGCGCGTCGCGGTCGGGGATGTGGGCGACGATCCCGTTCTGGAAGTCCATCGCCAGCAGGGCGGTCCGCTTGGGATCGATCGCCGGAACCGCAGTGGTGCTCACGCGTTGTTCTCCTTGGGTGGTGTTCCTGGTTGAGTGATTCTCGGTGCCGGTGCGCTGGTCGATATCGCGGCGGCCCATCAGCCGGCGGTCCAGGACCGTCAGCAGAAGGACCACGACACCCGCCCCGACCAGCACGACGCCGAGGGCGTGCAGGCCGTGGTCGCCGACCTCGCCGCGGAAGACGATGCCGGTGGCGACGGCCGAGACGATGGTTCCGAGGTACCCGAAGGTCCGGAACAGACCGGAGGCGGTGCCGATCTCCTCCGGCGAGGCCGAGAGGTAGAGGGCGGTCTGATTGCCGACCGTGGTGGCGGCGGAGGTGACGCCGAAGATCAGTGACACCGATACGATCGCGACCACCGGGCTGTGCGAGGTGAGCAGCACGATGCCGATGGACCCGACGAGCATGGTCGCCGCCGAGGCGATCAGCGGACCGCGCACCAGGTTGCGGCTGGCGAGCGGGCGCGACAGCAGCGCGGAGACCGCACCCATCGGCAGCAGCAGCAGTCCGGCGTCCTCGGCGGAGATCCCGCGTGCCGCCTCCATCCACTGCGTCATCCCGTACATCACGGTGTAGACGCCGAGCAGGGTGAACGCCTGCCGCAGGTAGGTCCGGCCGAGGGCGCCGTTGGCGGCGAGCCCGCGAAGGTCGAAGAACGGCCGGGTCGCCCGAAGCTCCCACCACACCGTCGGCACGGCGACCACGACGAAAACGGCGAGCGTGTACCAGTCGGCGCGCGGCAGCCTCATCAGGAAGATGATCAGCGAGGTCATCGCCGCGGCGAAGCCGAGGATCCCGGGCAGGTCGATCCGGTCGGCGACCTCGCGGAAGCCGCGCCGTCCGCCCTCGCGTACCGGGTCCTTGGGCACCCAACGCGCGGCCATCGCCATCGCGAGCGCGGTGACCGGGATGTTGATCAGGAACGCCCAGCGCCAGCCCGCGGCGCCGACCAACAGGCCGCCGATCGGCGGGCCGACGGCCGCCGTGGCCATGCCGGCGATCGCGATACCACCGAGCACGCCGCCCGGCGGCGCCTTCAGCCCGGCGTCCGCCGCACGGCGCCGGATCAGCACCATCGCCGACGGGAACCCCGCCGAGGTGCCGATGCCGACGAGCACGCGGGCGACGGTCAGCATCGCCAGGTTCTGCCCGAAGCCGCCGACCAAGCCGCCGAGCAGCACCAGGAGAATGCCGCCGAGGAAGACCCGGCGCGGGCCGAGCACCTCCGCCAGCTTGCCCGCCGTGGGCTGCGCGATGGCGCTGGTCAGATACAGCGAGGTGACCAGCACGGAGGCGCTCCCCACCGAAACGTGCAGGCCGGTGGCGATGGGCACCAGCGCGGTCGCGATGATGGAGCTGTTGATCGGGTTGAGGCTGGAGCCCACGTAGAGCGGCGCGGTGAAGGTCCAGGCGAAGGGATCGCGTTCGCGGTCGGGTGCCGGCGAGTCCGCCCGAGCGGGCCTGGGCTTCACGCTCCGCCGCCCAGATCCGCCGCGGCGAGACGTTCCAGCAGTTCGATGGCCTTCTCCAGGTCCTCAAGCTCCTCGGGGGCGACGACTTGGTCGATGGCTCGCGCCAGGAAGGACTCGCGGCCGGCCAGCAGCGAGGTGATGAGCTCGGTGGCGGAGGGATCAGCGCTGATCAGGGTCTTGCGGCGGTCCTGCGGGTCCGGCTCGCCGCGGACCAGCCTGGCGGCCTTGAGCACCGCCAGGCTCTGCGCGATGGACTGCGGGCTGACGTGCTCCAGCGTGGCGAGACGGGCCGCGGTGATCGGGCCCTTGTCCACCACGCTGCGCAGCACCGAGAGCTGGGTGATGGTCAGCCCGAGGGAGTACATTCCCGACTCGGTGCGCAGGCGTCCCCGCAGGCGCTTGACCGCGTGGTCGAGACGCTGCGCCGTCGCCGCTGACCGCGTTGTCCCGAGATCTTCCTCCATGGCCGCCACGTTAGCAGTTAGCCAAGCAACTTTGCCAAGTTGCTTGGCTAATTGCCCGTTGCGGCCAGACCTCCTCTCACGTTGTCAGACGTGTAATCATGTCTCCATGTCTCGATCGGGTCTCTCGACGGTCACGGTGGTCGACGCGCTGGTGGAGGCGCTGCGGGGGCAGATCCTCGACGGGCAGTGGCCTCCGGCGGCGCCGGTCGCCGAGGTGGAGGTGGCGCGGCGTTTCCAGGTGTCGCGGCCGACGGCCAAAGCGGCGGTGCGCACGCTCGTGTTCGAGGGCCTGCTTCGACAGGACTCGCACCATGCGGCCGTTGTGCCAGCCCTCTCCGCCCAGGACATCGAGGATCTGTACTTCGTCCGCATTCCGCTGGAGCTGGCCATGGTCGAGCGCCTCAGCCGGGCGAACGATGTCCGACTGGACGACGCGGAGAACGCGATCTCCGCCTTGGAGAGGTTGCCCGATGACGCGGTGACCAGCTCGTTCGTGGCCGCGGACCTGGCGTTCCACCGCGCCTTGGCCGCGGCGACCGGCAGCCGGCGCCTCGAACGCTCCTACAACGCGCTGGCGGGGGAGGTCCACCTGTGCATGATGCAGACGCGGCAGGCCCTCGGTCGTACGCTGATCGCCCGCGAGCATCGCCGGATCCTCCAGGCGATCCGTCGTGGAGACGGGCCCAGCGCGGTGGAGGCCGCCCGGCGGCATCTGGCCGGCGCACGGGATGCGCTGCTGACGCGGGCGGACCGGACGGTCTGAGGGAGTAGCCGACTCCGGGCGTGCGGCGGCCGCCGGGTGCGGGTATCCGGTCGTCGCCGCACGCCGCGTTCGGAACGTCAGGCCTGCCGAGTCCGCTGGCGCTGCCGGCCCAGACCGTCGATCTCCAGTTCGACGACGTCACCCGCCTTCAGGTAGTCGGCGGTGGCCGATCCCATCGCGACGCCGGCCGGCGTTCCGGTGTTGATGAGGTCGCCCGGCCGCAGGACCATGAACTGGCTGAGGTACCAGACGAGATGGTCGACTCCGAAGATCATGTCGGCGGTGGTGCCGTCCTGGCGCAGTTCGCCGTTCACCCACAGCTTGAGACGGAGATCCTGCGGATCGGCGACCTCGTCCGCGCTGAGTATCCACGGGCCCAGCGGATTGAAGGTCTCGCAGTTCTTACCCTTGTCCCACTGGCCGCCGCGTTCGAGCTGGAACTCCCGCTCCGACACGTCGTTGCTGATCGCGTACCCGGCGATGCAGGCGCGGGCCTGCTCGACCGAGTCGAGGTAGCGCGCGGTGGTGCCGATGACGACCGCGAGCTCCACCTCCCAGTCGGTCTTCTTCGAACCGCGCGGAATCAGCACGTCATCGTCGGGACCGACGACGGTGTCCGCCGTCTTGAGGAAGACGATCGGCTCCTCGGGCGGGGTGGCGCCGGTCTCGCGCGCGTGATCGGCGTAGTTGAGCCCGATGCAGATGATCTTCCCGACCCGATCGAGCGGAGGGCCGAACCGCCCCGGCTCGACCACCGGCAGCGTGTCGACGTCGAGCCGTTCCGGAGAGCTCACGAGCTCCATGTCGATGCTGTCGGTGAGCGGAGTCAGATCGTGCCAGAGTCCGTCGGAGCCGGACACGATGGGCCGCTCGGCTCCCGGCTCACCCGTACGCGCGAATCTCATGGTCAGTGTGGTCCTTTCGTTGAGAGAGCGAGGAACTCGGTCAGGTGTACCGCGCGGACACGTGAGCGGTGTCGGCGCAGTGCCTGGCGAAGCTGACGCAGGCACCCGGGGTTGACCGCGACCACCATGTCGACGCCGGCGGCCTCGATCTCGGCCACCTTGGCCTTCGCCAGGGTCCGGGATTCGCGTGGGCGGACCAGTGAGTACGTCCCGGCGGCGCCGCAGCAGGTGGCCGCCGAGGGCAGCTCGACATAGTCCGCGACACTCTGCAACAGTCGCCGCGGTTCACGCCACACGCCGAGGCCGTTGCGAAGGTGACAGGAGTCCTGCAATGTCACCCGGGCGGGCCGACCGTCGATCAGGACCGGCTGGAACCGCCGGTCCTGGACGTATTCGGAGAACTCCCGTACCCGCTCCCGCCCGATCACCGAGGCGAGATGGGCGGCGCATCCGCCCGAGGTCGTGACGATGGTGCCCGGTAGGTCGTGTCCGAGGCGGCGGGCCAACGCCGCGCCCCGTTCGGGTTCTCCGTTGTGCGCGTGCAGCGCGCCGCAGCAGCCTTGGTCCGGATCGGCGGCGAGGCCCGGTGCCAGCGCGAGCGCGGCACGGCTGACACGTGGGAACAGCGTCCGCTCGACGCAGCCGAGCATCAGCTGATCGGCGTCGTGGGCCTTCCGGCGGGCGGCCCGCCGGAGGATCCCGGCGAGTCGGTGGGCCGGGCGCAGCCTCACCAGCAGGACGAGGGCGCGCACGATCAGCGGACGGCGGCGTCCCTGCCACTGCGCGCCGCGCCACTGTTCGAGCAGTTGGCCGTACTCGACACCGGCGGGACAGACCGGCTCGCAGGCGCGGCAGCCGAGGCAGAGGGAGGACTGCTCGGCCAGGGTGGGATCGTCGGGGTCGAGCCGCCCGGCGTCGAGCGCTCGCATGAGGGTGATCCGGCCGCGGGGGGAGGAGGCCTCGTCACCGGTCATCGCGTAGGTGGGGCACGCCGGGAGGCAGAACCCGCAGGAGATGCAGCGGCTCAGCCGGTCGGCGTCGAAGAGGGCGGCCACTTATGATCCCAACTTTCCGGGGTTGAGGATGCCCGCCGGGTCGAAGGCGGACTTGATCCGGCGCAGCAGTGCCGTCTGCGCCGGTCCGAGCCGTTCGGCCAGATAGGGCAGTTTCGCCGCGCCGACGCCGTGCTCGCCGGTGATCGTCCCGCCGAGCGCGATCGCGGCTCGGAAGATCTCGCCGAAGGCGCGTTCGGCACGCGCGATGGCCTCGGTGTCCTCGGCGGAGGGCAGCACGCACGTCGGGTGGAGGTTGCCGTCACCGGCATGCCCGAATGTCGCGATCACGACATCGTGCCGGTGCGCGATGTCGTCGATGCGGGCGACCATCTCGGCGAGACGGGGCCGGGGCACGCTCGCGTCCTCGAGGATCGTCAGGGAGCCGAGCCGAGACAGCGCCGGAAGGGTGCAGCGGCGGGCGGCCAGCAGCGACTCGGCCTCGGCGACGCCACCGATCTCGACGGACAGGGCGCCGCTGTCGAGACACGCCTGCCGCATCCGCGCGAGGCTCGTGGCCACCTGATCGTCTCCGCCGTCGTCGCCGAAGAGCAGCATCGCGCCGGCCGTCGCGTGCAGCCCGAGGTGGGCGTAGGCGTCGACGGCGTCCATGCACCGTCGGTCGAGGAACTCCAGCGTCGCGGGCAGAACGCCGCGTGCGATGATCTCGCTGACGGCACGGCCCGCCGTCGCGAGGTCGGCGAAGTAGGCCAGTCCGGTTCCCGTCGTCGCGGGCGAGGGCAGCAGCGCGACGGTGGCCTCGGTGATGATGCCGAGGGTTCCCTCCGAGCCCGTGAGCAGCCGGGTGAGGTCGTATCCCGCGACGTCCTTCCACAGCCGGCCACCGGTGGCGACGATCTCACCGGTTCCGAGCACCGCGGTGAGGCCGAGGACGTAATCGCGGGTGACGCCGTACTTCAGGCCGCGCAGTCCGCCGGCGCAGGTGGCGATGTTGCCGCCGATCGTGGAGACGGTGTGGCTGCCCGGGTCGGGTGGATAGAACAGGCCGTGCTCGCCTGCCGCCTTCGCCAGTGCCGCGGTCGTCACGCCGGGCTGGACCCGCGCCAGTAGCTCTGCCGGGGCGAGCTCGTCGATGCGCCGCATCCGGGCCGTGGTCAAGACGATGCCGCCCTGTTGGGCCGAGGTGGCGGCGCACAGATTCGACCCGGAGCCTCGCGGAATGATCGGGAGGCGATGCTCGCCGGCGATGCGGACGATCTCGGCGATCTGCAGCGCGTCGTCGGGCTCGACGACCGCCTGTGGGTAGGCGTGGAACAGCGGCGTCGCATCCCGCGCGTACGCCTCGAGCACCCCGGGGTCGGTGCGCACGTTCTCGTCGCCGACGGCCGAGCGGAGCTGCCGCAGGACATTCGTGGAAAGAGATCGATCACTGAACATTGTCAGACATGTAAGCATGGCAGCATGTCGTCGTCCAGAGTCGGGAACGATCGACGCGGCAACGGACCCCGTCGTCTGCGCACCCCGCGACTATGGTGAACGGCGGTGGGAGGTGCCCATGACCGATCTGGAGCTCACCTGGCTGCGCTCCTGGCTGGAGGTCGTCGACTCCGGCGGCTTCGCCCGAGCGGCTGCGCGCATCCACTTGTCGCAACCCCGCATCTCGGCGCACGTCGCGAGCCTGGAGAAGGCACTGGGATGCCCTCTGATCGAGCGGCGTACCCGCCCGCTGACCTTGACCGACGAAGGCAAGCGGCTGCTTCCCCGGGCACGGTCGATCATCGCCGCCGTCGACGACACGGTGTCGGACATGCGGTCGACGACGTCGGTCGCGGGCCGGCTGACGATCGCCAGCTTCGCGAGCGCGAGCTCGGAGTTCCTGCCGCAGCTGCTGAAGCGGTTGCGTGAGAGGAACCCGCTGATCGAGGTGGGAGTTCTCGACGGCGACGTGCAGGTGATCGAGTCGACGCTGTCGGTACGGCGGGCCGCGGTCGCGATCCGGCCGTACCGGCCGGAACCCGCGGATCACGCTCTGGTCCGGCGGCCGCTGTGGCGGGAGCCCTTCGTGGTCCTGGCCCCCTCGCTCATCCCATCCTGGCGCAGGAGTCCATCGGCCTCGAAGAGATCGCCCGGTACCCCGTCATCACGATCGGCGATCCGCTGGACACACCCATCCTGGGGTACGAGGCGTCGCTGGCCATGCACGCCGGCCGGCTGGAGCCCGAGGTCGGGATCGTCTCGCACCAGCCGACCACGCTGACCGCCATGGTGCGCGCGGGACTCGGCCTCGGGCTGGTCAACCTGCTCGCGGCGACCATGGCTCGCCGCGACGGGCTCGAGACACGCCTGGTCGACGACCCCCACCTGTACCGCGACGTGGGTCTGTGGTGGCACTCCGAACGGCCGCTGAGCCGGGTCGCGCAGGCATTCATCGATCTCGCCGTCGCGAGCGAGCGGCCTCCCGGCACGCTTCCCATCCCTGACTGAGCCGTTCCGGGCCGAGTTCTGCCGTTGCCCGTGGGCGGCGCCGCCACCGTCGCCCGGCGTTATTCGTGTTGCGAATTCCTTGTATCCACAAGTCGTCGTTGTTACGGGCGCGTTTCCGGTGGCTGAATGTGTGCCGAACCCGAACCCTCAGGTCGGCGTTCGCCGCAGTTCAGGAAGGATACGGGATGGGATTGGACGACTCTGCCGACGCGTTCGGCGTGCTCTCGCCGGCGTTGGCCGACCTGCCGCGTGGTGACCCCGGCGCGGTCATCACATCCGTGGAGACCTATGCGCTGGCCGTCCCCCTCAAGCAGCCGATCGCCGATTCCACGGCGGGGCTGCGGTCCTGGATCGTCCCCGTGGTCGAGATCCGCACGGCCGACGGACGTGTCGGAACGGGCATCTCCGGGGTGCACTGCGCTCCAGAACTGCTGTGCGATGTCATCAGCCGCTACTACGCGCCCTCGTTGCTGGGAGCCGCGTCCGAGGACATCATCGGAACCTGGAAGCGGTTGTACTGGCTGCCCACCCACTGGCTCGGCCGGGCCGGCGTGGTGCACATGGCACTGGCGATGGTCGACATCGCGTTGTGGGATCTCGCGGCGCAACGGGCCGGGGTGCCGCTGTGGCGGCTGCTGGGCGGCAGCGCTGAGGCGATCGAGACCTACAACACCGACGGAGGCTGGCTGAACTACCCGGTCGACACGCTGGTGCGGGATCTGACCTCGCTGATCGACCGCGGCTGGCGTCGAGTGAAGATCAAGGTCGGCAAGCCCGACTGGCGGGAGGACGCCCATCGGGTACCTCATCTTCGAGAACCAGCAGGGGCAGGGCACCAAGGCGCCGGACCTGATGCAGAACCTGCTCACCCGCGGCGTCGACGGCATCATCATGCAGCCGGCCGACGCGAACGTCGCAGTTCCGCTCGTCAGGCAGGCGCAGGCCGCGAAGGCTCCGGTGCTCGGCTGGGCGATCCCGTTCGGGGCCGGAGCGACCGCCCCGTACGTCGGGCTGGAGGAGAAGACGGAGACCGAGGCCGCCGGCAGGGCCGCCGCCCAGTACGTCCAGCGGAACTTCCCGGGACAGCCCGTCAAAGTGCTGATCGTCACGATCACCGGGGTCTCCAGTTGCGCGAACGACCGCATGGGGCCATTCGAGAAGGGCGTCAAGTCCGTCGCGCCGGACGCCCAGAGCAACATCCTGAGACGGCAGCGTCTCGAACGGCGCCAGCAGAGCCGAGCCCACAACTAGCGAACGGAGGAGACCGCACATGGCCGCCACCCCACGACAAGTGTCCGAGTCCTACTGGCGCGCGGAAGAGAGCCGGGACATCGCGCGCATCCTGTCCCACTTCCACGAGGACGCCGTCTTCCATCCCGTATCCGGTCCGCTCCACGGTCACGCGGAGATCCGCACCTTCTACGATGCGATGGGTGACACCTTCCCCGGTCTGGAAGTCACCATCACCCACGAGATCGGCTTCGGTGACGAGGCATGCCTCGAATGGGAAGCGGTCCGCATCGACCACGACGGCGCGCGGATCCCGATTCGAGGCGTCAACGTCGTGCGGGTACGCGACGGCAGATTCGACTCGGTCCGCGCCTACTTCGACCCCACGCAGTTCCCGACGCCAGGAGGCGGCCGATGATCGACCTGCACACGACCGTACAGATCGGCGACACGGGGCTGCGGGTGCCACGGATCGGCCTCGGAACCGCCTCACTCGGCAACTTCCTGCGCCCGGTCAGCGACGAAGACGCCACGGCCGTCATCGCGCAGGCACTGGATCGCGGCATCCGTTACCTCGACACCGCCCCGCTGTACGGACACGGCCTCGCCGAACAGCGTGTCCGAGCGCGATCACCGGCATTCCCCGGGACGAGCTCGTGATCTCCACCAAGGTCGGCAGGCTCCTGCGCGAAGGCGCTCCCCGCGATGAGAGCCAGTACTTCAACGGGGAACCCTTCTACAAGGACGTCCCGTCCGCCGGGCCCGTGTGGGACTTCAGTGAGAACGGCGTCCGCCGGTCCGTCGAAGAGAGCATGCAGCGGGTCGGGGTGGACCGGTTCGACATCCTCCACCTGCACGACCCCGACGAGCACTTCGAGCAGGCGAGCACCACCGGGTACAAGGCGCTGAGCGAGCTCCGGGCCGCCGGCCGGGTTCAGGCGATCGGCGCGGGTATGAACCGCACCCCGGTCCTGACGGAACTCGTCCGTGAGTGCGACCTCGACGTCATCCTCCTCGCCGGGCGATACACGTTGCTCGACGAGAGCGGGATGGACGAGCTTCTTCCCACGTGCGCGCGGCGCAGCACCTCGGTCGTCGCCGGGGGAGTGTTCAACAGCGGCATCCTCATCGACCCGGAGCCGGGCACGACCTTCGACTACGTCCCCGCGCCCCCGGAGGTCATCGACCGCGCGCGCCGCATCCGCGGTATCTGCGACCGCCACGACGTTCCCATGGCCGCCGCCGTGCGGTTCCCGCTCGCCCACCCGCAGGTGTGCAGCGTGCTCCTCGGACCCAGATCACTCGACGAGCTCGACATGGACCTGGGGCTGCTGTCGGTCGACATCCCCTCGGCCCTCTGGGCCGACCTGCGCGCTGCGGACCTGATCCGGCCCGACGCACCCTGCCCAGAGTAGAGAGGCTCATCCGATGGATGATCGCACCGAGCGCATCGACGCCCATCACCACTTCTGGGATCCGCGCCGTTACACCTACCCGTGGATGGCCGGCCCGGAGATGGACCCCGTACGGAGAGCGTTCGGGCCGCGCGACATGCAGCCCCTGCTCGACGCCGCCGACATCACCGGGACCGTTCTCGTCCAGACCGTGTCGGACGAGAACGAGACCCGGGAGTTCCTGCACCTCGCGGCGTCGACACCGTTCGTCCGCGGAGTCGTCGGCTGGGTCGACCTCACCACGCCGGCCGTGGGAGACGCCCTGGACGCCCTCCTCACGGGCGATGGCGGCCGGTTCCTCGTCGGTATCCGCCACCAGGTACATGACGAGCCCGACCCGAACTGGTTGTGCCGTGACGACGTGCGCCGGGGCCTGCGCGCCGTGGCCGAGCGTGGTCTCGGCTACGACCTTCTGGTGCGGGCGCGGGAGCTCCCGGCGGCGGTCGAGACGGTCAGGGCGCTGCCGGAGCTGAACTTCGTCGTCGACCACATCGCCAAACCGGCGATCGCCGCGGGCGCCGACGAGCTATGGGCCGAGTGGATGCCGGTTCTCGCGCGATGCCCCAACGTGACGGTGAAGCTCTCCGGCATGATCACTGAGGCTGACTGGAGTTCCTGGACGGCCGATGATCTCCGGCCGTTCGTCACTCGTGTTCACGAGTGGTTCGGCGCGGACCGCCTCATGTTCGGATCCGACTGGCCCGTCTGCCTGCTCGCCGGCACGTACGAGTCCGTCATCGAGGGGCTGACCGCCGCCATCGGCACGTTGAGCGCGGCCGAGACCGCCGCGATCTTCGGCGGCACGGCTCACGCCTTCTACCGGCTGGGAGACCGGCCCAAGGACTGACGGGATGAGGCCGGACCCTCGGGGCCCGGCCTCATCCTGCCTTTTGCCGAGAGTTCGACGAAGAGGGCGCGGAAGTCGCCATGGCGGATGAGCACCCGCAAGGGGGCACGGCCCGGAGGCCATCCTCGGGCGACCTTCTCGGACCGCGACGCCGCGGCGTCCCCCTTACGCCGAGGCCCGCACCTCGATCAGCATGGCCTGTTCGGGGTTGAGCGTGGGCATGGGAACGCCGGTCCGGCAGAGGACCGCGCCGGGAAGTGCGGTCCACCCGTCCATCGCCTGGGCGACCCATGCCGGCGGCGCCGCCTGATGCGCGGAGGGGTGCCCGACGTCGGTCCGGATCCGTACGCGGTAGTCGCCGGCCGGGTCCAGGCCCGGCAGCCGCACCCGGCCTGACTGCGCCTCGGGGGACGTGACTAGGCGGGCCCAGCAGTACAGCGCGCTCGTCCGGTCGCGCGCGACCACGCCGTGCAGGATCGTCGCGTCCTCACCGGTGTCCGCGCGGACCACCCGGCCATGGTGCAGCAGCGGGCGGAACTCCCGATACAGGGCCGCCCATGACGCCAGCCGCTCCAGCTCCTCCGGGGAGCATCGCGTGAGGTCCGTCTCGATGCCGGCGTGCCCGAACAGCGCGGTGATCAGGCGGAACGAGTCCGTGGTCACCCGTCGCGTGGTGTGCGCCTCCGCAGCACCGACATGCGCGCCGACGAGCTCCGGCGGCAGCAGCTGGCCGGTCCAGCGCTGGATCGCCTGGCGTTCGACCGGGTCATTGCAGTCGGAGGCCCAGACACGGTCGGTGCGCGCGAGGATCCCCAGGTCGACCCGCCCGCCGCCACCCGCACACGACTCGATCTCCAATGCCGGAGGCCTCTCCTTGAGGGCGTCGAGCAGGCGGTACAGCGCCACGGTCTGCGCGTGCACCGCGGGTCGGTCGGTACCGGCGCCGTCACGGAACACCGCCTCGTGCAGGTCGCGATTGTGATCCCACTTCAAGTAGTCGATCGCGTACCGGCCGACGAGCGCGTCGACGCGTTCCAGGACGTAGGACCACGCCCGCTCGTCGGCGAGGTTCAGCACGTACTGGTGCCGGGCCGACGGGCCGAGACCGGCGGACGAGCCGAGGACCCAGTCGGGGTGCTCGCGGGCCACCCGGGACTCGAGATTGATCATCTCGGGCTCGAACCAGAGACCGAACTGCATGCCGAGCCCGTGGACGTGGTCGACCAGCGGCGCCAGCCCGTGCGGCCAGACCTTCTCGTCCACGAACCAGTCCCCGAGACCGGCGGTGTCGTCGCGCCGGCCCCGGAACCAGCCGTCGTCGACGAGCGGAGCGAGCGAATCGGGGATTCGGTCTCTCCCCCCGACGAAGGAGGGCTCATGAGCGCCGTCGCCGTGGTGACCGGCGCCGCCTCCGGCATTGGACGTGCCACCGCCGTGCGTCTCGCCCAAGAGGGCTACGAGGTCGCGATGATGGACCTGGACGCCGCCGGGCTGGCCAAGACGCATGCGTGGATCCAGGAGTCCGGTGGGCGGGCGCACCCCTTCCCGGTGGACCTGTGCGACCCGCTGGACGTCGGCGCGGTGACCCGGGAGATCGCGGTGACGGTCGGCGCCCCGCAGGTGCTGGTCAACGTGGCCGGCATCGGCGTGGCCGCGACCGTGCTGGAGACGAGCGACGAGGATTGGAACCGCGTCCTGGCGGTGAACCTCACCGGGCCCTTCCTCACCACACGGGCGACGCTGCCGTTGATGATCGACCGCGGCAGCGGGGTGATCGTCAACATCGCCTCAGTGGGCGGTCAGGTCGGCCTGGCCCGCCGCGCGGCGTACTGCGCGTCGAAGGCCGGGGTGGTCGGGCTCACCCGCGCGATCGCCGTGGACCACGCCCGCGAGGGAATCCGCTGCGTGGCGATCTGTCCCGGTACGGTGGAGACAGAATGGATCGCGAAGATCTTGGCGAACGCGCCGGATCCGGTCGCCGCGCGTGAGGCGATGGCGGAACGGCAGCTCGACGGCCGGATGGGATCGCCGGAGGAGGTCGCGGCCATGGTCGCCTTCGTCGCGGGCCCGGACGGCCGGTTCGTCAACGGAGCCGCTCTCGTCCTCGACGGCGGGATGACGGCGGCGTGAGCGCGCAGGCGGTCACCGGCGCATCACCGGGTCGGAGGGCGCCCTGGAGGCGCCGGTCGGGTCATCCTCGGGCGGCGTGACAGGCAGATTCTCCGTTATTCAATGGCAGCCACCGGGTCATCGGACCGACAGCGCGGACCCGCGAAGGGGGGACCTACGTGAACAAGCCCGAGACGCTCGTCGCGATGGCACAGGGACCAGCGGACCGATGAGCGCCGCGCCGTTCTCCGCCGATCGCGGTCTCGTCGTGCCGGAGGCGCCCGACATCCTGGGACGGCCGCTCATCGGCAACCCGGCCGGCAACGAGGAGGACGGCGGCGGGTTCGATCTGCGCCACACGCTCGGCGAGGCGGCCGGGCGGGCCGACGTCGCGTACCTGACCGACCAGCCGACCACCCTGGTCGCGCTGGTCCGCTCCGCCTTCGGCATCGGCGTGATCAACCGCCTCGCACTGCGGACCACCAGCACCGAAGGACTGGCCGTCCGCACCATCGACTCTCCCGCCGCCTGCCGGGAGGTCGCCCTGTTCTGGACGCGGCGGCGCGCGGACGCTCCCGGCGTCAAGGCGTTCTTGGACGCTCATGGACGAGCACCGCTGCCGCCCGGCGTCCAGGCGATCCCTGGGAACTAGCGGGGGAGCCGCAGCCCGGACATGCCTCCGTCGACCGCCAGGGACATCCCGGTGGTGGCGCCGGCGGACGGGCCGGCGAGGTAGAGCACGGCGGCGGCGACCTCCTCCGCCGTCACCAGGCGGCCGGTGGGTTGCCGCGCCGCCAGCCGGGCCTTCTCCGCGGACGGATCGTCGGCCTTCGCGAGCAACCGGGCCACCCACGGGGTGTCGACGGTACCGGGCGCGACGCAGGTGACGCGGATCCCCGCATCGATCAGGTCGGCCGCCATCGCCAGGGTCAGCGCGTGCACCGCGCCTTTCGACGCGGAGTACAGTGCGCGCCGCACCAGACCGGCCGTTGCCGCGATCGAGGAGATGTTGACGATCGCGGCGTGTCGACTGCGCCGCAGGTACGGCAGCGCCGCCCGGGAAGCCCGCGCGATTCCGGTGACGTTGATGTCGAGGACGCGCGCCCACTCGGCGTCGTCGTTCGCGGTGACGTCGCCGACGGCGCTGACGCCGGCACAGTTGATGAGGATGTCGACGGCGCCGAACGCGTCGGCGACCTCCTCGACCGCGGCGTCGAGCGACGCGCCGTCGGCGACGTCGGCCCGGACCGCGCGCACCCCGTCGGTCGACGCCGGCGGGTCGAGGTCCAGGACGCCGACACGGGCGCCCGCCGCACGCAGCGCCGACGCGCAGGCCGCGCCGATCCCCGATCCACCACCGGTGACGATCGCGACCAGGCCGTCGAATTCCGTCATTTCACTCTCCACGTTCATGAGGGGAAACCGAGTTGCTCGCGTAGGACGTCCAGCGCGCGATCGAACGAGGCACGGTCGAGGACGGCCCCCGCGTACGGGCCGCTCTCGATCGGCTCGGTGAAGAAACGCTCGGGCAGCGTGTCCTGCTCAGGGCCGAGGCCGCGCAGGCGGTTGACGCGGCGCTGCAGCGACAAGCGCCGCGCCCCGAGTCCGAGCACATCCGGGCGTTCTCCGGTGACCGCCTCGACGAGGTCCTCGACGTCTCGCAATCCGAGCGGCCGGGTCGGTGTCGCGGCGAACAGGCAGACGCCCAGCGCGTCGAGGCCGCTCCACAGGCGCATCAGGACCGCGGTACCGGCGGGATCCAGGCGCCCGAGCAGCCGGGGTGCCTCGACGCCGACGCGGCGAATTTCCGGGAAGCAGGCCGGCATCCCGCGCTCGGGGTCGAAGTCGAGATCGTGCTCGAGGATGTCGTAACGCGGCCCGACCGGCGCCACGGCGTACCCGAGACCGAGATTCGGCTGTACCCGCGGATCGAACGGCGGTAGCTCCACTCCCTTGACGACCATCGGCGCGTCCGCGGTCACGCGGAGCCGCGCCGCGCCGTCACCCGGCCCGGCGCCGTCGTCACGCCCGAGGGCGAGGCGTTCCACGGTGTCCGGGATCGCGTCGGGCGGGATGCCGGCGGCGGCGAGGGTCCCGGCCAGCGACACCGGGTCGAGGCCGAGCTGCAGGCAGCGCGCGTTGAGCGTCCACGGATCCGGGCCGCCCGCGCCGGGGCCGAGCGCGGCCAGTGACTCCTGGTGGACCGCCGCCCCGGCGTAGACCTTGACGCAGTCGGTCGGGCAGCCGGGACACGCGGCGACCCGTTCCAGCGCCGGCGCGGCCGTCGGGTCGACACCGCCGGCGGTACGCGTGTCGGTGAAGTTCGCGACGTTCGCGTACCCCGGCTCACCCCGCCAGACCGCGAACCCGGGTGCGCCGCGCTGCCAGGCGGTCAGGGTGTTCTCCGGGACGGCGTCCGCGTACGCCGCCGCGATCCGGGTGAGCGCGTCCGGGTCGGCGACGTACGGCACGGACCCGCCGACGCAGACGACGGCCTTGACCCGCTTCCCGCCGAGCAGGGCACCGAACCCGTGCCGTGGCAGCGGATGGTCGCGACACGTGACCACCGTCGCGTACCGGACGCCGTGCTCGCCCGCGGGACCGATGACCGCGACCACCGCGTCCGTACCGTGGCGGCGGGTCAGCGCATCGGTCGCCGCACCGGTCTCCATGCCCCACAGGCCGCCGGCCGGGACGAGTGTGACGGTCCCGTCCTGGACGAGCACCGTCACCGGCTCGGGTGCCCGGCCGTGCAGCACGATGCCGGTCAGGCCGGTCCGGCGCAGTCCGGCCGCGAACGGGCCCTCCGCCCGCGTGTCGGCGATTCCGCCGGACAGCGGCGACAGGCCGATCGCGGTGATCCGGGACAGCCCGGGCCCGGCCACGCCGGCGACGGGTCCCGCGACGAGCGCGACGGGCGCGTCGACCGGGTCGACGTCCTCGCCGCCGTCCGACAGCACGACCAGCAGTCCCTCCAGCGCCTCGAGCGGTCCACCGCGCACGTACGCGGCTGCCGCCGGATCGGACGCGACGGTCCAGGCCGTGCGCGCGGAGAGGTCGACATGTACTACCGCCATGCGACGCCGTCCGGGACCGAGCAGCGAGCCGGGTGCTCCGCGATGATCTTCATGGTGCGTCCTTCACGGTGCTGCGCTGGGCGCCGAGCCCGTCGATCTCCACGACCACCGTGTCGCCGGGACGCAGGTACGGGAAGCGGCCGGACAGGGCCACGCCCTGTGGTGTGCCCGTGTTGATCAGATCTCCCGGCTCCAACACGGTGTGCTGGGAGAGGCTCCAGATCAGGTGCGCCACGTCGAAGATCATGTCGGCGGTCGTGGAGTCCTGCCGGGGTTCGTCGTTGACCGACGAGCGCAGGCGTAGCCGGTTCGGGTCGCCGACCTCTTCCGGCGTGACCAGCCACGGCCCGAGGGGGTTGAACGTCTCGCAGGACTTGCCCTTCGACCACTGCCCACCGGAGACCGTGAGCTGGAAGTCGCGCTCGCTGACGTCGTTCGACGTGACGTACCCCGCGACGTGCTCGAGCGCGTGCTCGGGAGAGTCGAGGTAGCGGGCGGTGCGCCCGATGACGACGCCGAGTTCGACCTCCCAGTCGGTCTTCGTCGAGCCGCGCGGGATCAGCACATCGTCGTAGGGCCCCACGACGGTGTTCGGGGCCTTGTAGAACAGGATCGGTACCTCGGGCGGCGGCGCGCCGGACTCGGCCGCGTGCGCCGCGTAGTTCTGGCCGATGCACAGGACCGCGCCCGGCCGCGCGATCGGCGCGCCGATTCGCAGTCCGGTGATGTCGATCTCGGGCAGCGTCTCGACCGCGATGCCGGCACCGTCCAGGGCACCGGCGGCCAGGAACGCCCCGTCGACGTCGGCGGTGACACCGGACAGGTCGTGATACCGCTCCCCGGTGTGGGCGACCGGGCGCTCCGCGCCGATCGGCCCCACCCGCATGTACTTCATTTCCCCTCCAGCATGTAGGTGCGCGTCGCGGTGGTGGCGAAGACGTCCTCCGGCCGTCCGCCGAGGATGGTCTCGATCGCGTCCACGACCTGCTCGTAGCTCGCCGCCACCTCACAGACCGGCCAGTCCGAACCGAACATCAGCCGGTCCGGACCGAACAGGCCGAGCGCGGTCTCCACGAACGGCCGCAGGTCGTCCACCGTCCACGTGGCCCAGTCGGCCTCGGCGACCAGCCCGGACAGCTTCACGATCACGTGCTCCCGCTCGGCGAGCGGCGCGATCAGGGTCCGCCATTCGGCCAGTCCGTCCAGACCCGCCGCGACGCGTGGCTTGCCGAGGTGGTCCAGCACGAAGGTCGTGTCGGGCACCGCGTCGACCGCGCGGACCACCGCCGGCAGTTGCGATGGCCGGACCACCAGTTCGTTGACCAGACCCGCGCGGGCGACCGTTCGCAGACCGGCCCGGACCGAGGGCCGATCCAGGAAGTCGTCCGGGTGCCCTTGGACCTGGTCGCGGATCCCGGCCAGGTATCGGCCGCCGGGCCCGGCCCGGTGTGCTGCCAGCGTGTCGGCGAGCGCGCGGTCCTCCAGCGCCGCCCAGCCGACCACGGCCGCGATCTCGGGAGCGCTCTCCGCGAGCGACAGGAACTCGCGGGTCTCCGCGTCGTCGCAGCGCCCCGCCTCGACCAGCACGGTCGCGTCGACACCGGCCGCCCGGAGGTGAGCCCGCAGGTCGTCGATCGTGTAGTCACGCCGTATCAGGGTCAGTGACGGATCCGCGAGCCAGGCGTAGTCGGCGGTCCACAGATGGTGGTGCGCGTCGATGATCACGGTGTGGGGACTCCGTCCGGAAGCAGGCCGGCATCGATCAGGTCACGCCACAGCCGCCCGGGGATCTCGACCGAGGCCATCGCGACCGCGTCGTCCACCTCGGCCGGCGAACGCATCCCGATCACGACGCAGGCCACGCTCGGATGGCCGAGCGGGAACTGCAGCGCGGCCGCGCGCAGCGGTACGCCGTGCTCATCGCATATATCGCGGATCGCCCGCGCCTTGGTGAGCAGCGAGTCTGGCGCCGGCCGGTAGTCGTAGGTCGCGCCGTCGACCGGATCGGCCAGGATGCCGGAGTTGTAGACACCACCGGCGATGATCGAAAGACCCCGCGCCCGGCACTCGGGCAGGAGGTCGCCGAGCCCGGACTGGTCCAGCAGCGTGTACCGGCCGGCGAGCAGGAAGCAGTCGAAGTCGCCAGTGCGCGCGAACGCGGTCAGCATCGCCGACTGGTTCATGCCCACCGAGATGGCGCCGACCTGCCCTTCGGCGCGCATGTCGACGAGCGCAGGTCGTGCCGCGCCGATCGCGTCGGCGTAGTGCTCGTCGGGGTCGTGGATGTGCAGGATGTCGGCGCGGTCCATGCCCAGGCGCGCGAGGCTGTCGGCGTACGAACGGCGGATTCCCGCGGCGCTGAAGTCGAAGCGCGGTGTCTCGGGCGTCGACTCGGCCCACATACCGCCACCGCCACCGCCACCGTCACCGTCATCGCCTCGCACGAGCACCCGGCCCACCTTCGTGGACAGGGTGAACGCGTCCCGGTCCCGGTGGGCCAGCGCCGCACCGGCGCGACGTTCGGACCGGCCGGCGCCGTACAGCGGCGCGGTGTCGAAGTACCGGATGCCGTGGGCCCAGGCCCGGTCGATGGTCGCCATGGCGACGTCATCGCCGACGGACCGATACAGCCCGCCGATCGGGGCGAGGCCCAGGCCGAGCCGGGTGACGGTCACACCCGTAGAGCCGATCGGGACGATCTCGAACGGATTCATGCGGCGGCCTCCGGCAAGGCGTGGATGAGGCGGATGATGGCCTGGCTCATGCGGTCGTAGTCGTGGTCGTTGACCAGCTCACCGCGGAGCGCGAAGTCCCCGACGACGGCGATCCGGTCCGCGAGCGTGACCACCTCGGGCAGGTCGGAGGAGATCAGCAGGATCGCCAGGCCCTCCTCGGCGAGACCGGCGATCAACTCGTGGAACGCGGCCTTGGTCCGTACGTCGATGCCGACCGTCGGCTCGTCGATGACGAGGATGTCGCAGGCGGCGGCGAGCCACTTGGCGAGGCTCACCTTCTGCTGGTTGCCGCCGGAGAGCCGGCCGGCGAGCTGACGTGGCGAGGCCGCGCGGATACCGAGCTTGTCGACATACTCCGCGACGAGATCGCGTTCGGCCCGATCCCGCAGGAACCCGAGTCTCGCCAGCCGGCGCCAGACCGTGACGCCGACGTTGCGGGCGATGGTCTGCTCCAGGAACAGGCCCTCTTCCTTGCGGTTCTCCGGAACGTACCCGATGCGGTATCGGCGGACCGCCTCCCCGACGCTCCGGATCCGCGCCGGTGCGCCCTTCACCCGGACCTCGCCGGAGGTGATCCGGTCCAGACCGAGCAGCGCCTTCGCGAGTTCGGTACGGCCGGCGCCGACGAGCCCGTAGAGTCCCAGGATCTCGCCGGGCGCGACTGCCAGGGAGATGTCCCGATGGCCGCGATCGGTGGAGACGTCGCGCAGCTCCAGCGCGGGGGTGGCGTCCGGGTCGACGCGCCGGGCGTTGAGCGTGACCGCGGCGTGCGCCCGCCCGACCATCAGGTCGACGATCGCGTCCCGCGTGTAGTCGGCCAGCGGCCGTGCCTCGGCGACGCTGCGCCCGTCACGGAGCACGGTGACCGTGTCCGCGACCGCGAACACCTCTTCCAGCTTGTGGCTGACCAGGACGACGGAGTGTCCCGCGGTGGTCAGCTTGCGGACGATCGCGTAGAGCCGGTCGGCCTCGTCGCCGGTGAGCGACGCGGTCGGCTCGTCGAGCAGCAGTAGCCGGCTGTCCACCGACAACGCCTTCGCGATCTCGACGAGCTGCGCCTGCGCGACCGACAGTTCACCGGCCGGCGTGTCCGGATCCAGATCGAGATCGAGCAGATCGAGGCAGCGACGGGCCTCAGCGCGGATCTCTCGCCGCTGGACCAGGCCGAGCCGGCTCGGCAGCCGGTGCAGCACGATGTTCTCCGCGACGGTGAACGTGGGCACCAGGTTGCGCTCCTGGTGCACGACGCCGATGCCGGCCCGGAGCGCGTCGAGCGGTCCGGTGAACGCGACGTCGGCACCGTCGATCGAGATGTGCCCGTCGTCCGGCCGGTGCACGCCCGTGAGGATCTTCACCAGCGTGCTCTTGCCCGCGCCGTTCTCGCCGAGCAGCGCGTGCACGCTGCCGGGCCGCACCTCCAGCGTGGCGCCGTCGAGCGCGCGTACGCCCGGGAAGACCTTGACCAACCCCCGCGCCGACAGTTTCATTTTCTGCTCCGAGTGAGCTTCTGGCGGACCGCGCCGACCAGGACGGCGCCGAGCACGACCGCGCCGACGATCAGATCGACCCAGCTCTGGCCGATGCCGAACTGCGCCTGGGTGACGTCCACGAGGCGGACCAGGAACGCGGCCAGGCACGTGCCGAAGACGGCCACCACGCCGCCGGCCAGCGCCACACCGCCGATGATCGGTGCCGCGAAACTGCGCAGCAGCAGGTCATCGCCGACGCTGGCGTTGACCGAGCCGGACAGCGCGAGCGTCAGGACGGCGGCGACACCCGCGAGCAGGCCCGAGATCGTGTGAGCGAGCACGATCGACCGGTCGTTGGACACGCCGGACAGGCGTGCCGAGAACGGGTTGCCGCCGCTCGCGAGCAGGTGCCGGCCGGCGACCGTACGGGCGAAGAACAGCCCGACCGCGACCGCGACGACGACGGCGATCAGGAAGATGACCGGCAGTCCGAGCACTGAGGCGCGGCCGAGATCGACCAGGCCGGGGGAGTAGCCCTGGAACGTGTCCGGGCCGTGGACGCCGTAGCGCAGGCCGTCGACGATGGTCATCGTCGCGAGCGTGACGATGAACGCGTTGATCCTGGTCAACACCACGAGGAGACCGTTGACCGCGCCGACCACCGCCCCGAGCAGGAGCGACGCGGTCACCGCCACCGGCGCCGGCCAGCCCTGCGCGATCATCAGCCAGGCGCCGGCCATCGCGCAGAAACCGGTCAGTACGCCGACGGAGAGGTTCATCTGGCCGATCGCGAGCACGACCATCTGCGACAAACCGATCACGATCGGCACCGCGAGGAAACGGAAGAACGCGCCGAGAGTGCCGCCTTGGAGCAGGTTGCCGTGGGTCGCGATGGTCAGCGCGCCGAATCCGGCGACGGCGAGGCAGACGAGCGTGAACTCCGGCGCTCGGACGATCCGTCGGCCGCCTCCGCCCGCCCGCGACGGGGCGACGGCCGCGGTCATGCCCGCACCCCGCGCCGCTCGGCGAGCACGTGCCGGGCCCGGTCCAGCGACAGCGCGGCCAGCAGCACCAGGCCGATGTAGAGCTGGAGTTGATTGATCTGGAACTGCAACAGGTTCAGCCCCTTGTAGATGACCTGGGTGATGCCGGCGCCGAGCAGCGTGCCGAGCACGCTGACCGCGCCACCGGCGAGCAGGGTGCCCCCGAGCACCGGCGCGAGGAACGACGGAAGCAGGAACTGGCCACCGACGCTCGCGGAGAACGCGCCGTTCTCCGCGGCGAGCAGGAATCCGGCGAACGCGGCGAGGGCTCCGGACAGCGCGTGTGCCTGGACGATCCGCGCCTGGACCGGGATGCCGGACAGCTCCGCCGCCGTCTGGTTCGAGCCGGTCATCAGGATCTCCCGGCCGATCCTCGACCAGCGGAAGACGAGCCCGACGATCAGCAGGGCGACCAGGGCGAACGGGACGAGCAGCGGTATCGGAGGCCCGCACACGTCACCGGTGCAGTAGTCGGCCATCGTGTCGGCGCCCAGGCTCGCCATGCCGGCCGGTTGACGGGCGAACGCGACCCCCTGAGTGAAGTGCGAGTACAGCAGCGACACCAGGCCGACGAGCGCGAAGTCCATGGCGAGCGTGACCACGAACGAGTTGACGCCGGTACGCGCGATGAGCAGGCCGGCGAGCGCGCCGAGCGCGGCCCCGGTGGCGAGCCCGGCCAGCAGGTCGAGCGGCAGCGGCGCACCGGTCTTGTCGTAGAGCAGGCCGGCGGCGAACGCACTGATCGCGGCGACTCGGGGAACGGCCAGGTTCATGTGGCCGAGCGAGAGCACCGCGAGCTGGGACAGCCCGACGACCAGGTAGACGCTGATGTCCGACTGCAGCGGGACGAGCGTGAGCCGGGTGTCCAGGAAGGTCGGTCGCAGCGATGTGAACAGGGCGATCAGCACCACCAGCACCGCCAGCAGGCCGAGTCGGGGGTTGGCCCAGAGCGGCATCCGGCCGGCGCGGCCGCCGGGCGGCGCCGGGTCCGGCGCGGGGCCCGGGACCTGCGCGTCACCCGATGGCGGTGGAGCGTTGCCCGCGGGGCCGAGCCGATTCATCACTGCACTCTCCGATCGTCGATCGCGTCGCGGTCCCAATCGATGCCGAGGCCGGGAGCCGTAGGGGCGAGGGCCTCGCCGCCGTGGACCTGGATCTCCCGCCGGGTGATCGCCCGCAGTTGGGGGATGTGTTCGAGGTATCGGCTGTTCGGCACCGCGCAGCACAGGCTGATGTGCAACTCCATGAGGAAGTGCGGGCACACCATGACGTTGTGCGCCTCGGCCAGGTGCGCGACCTTCAGCCACGGCGTGATGCCACCGACCCGCGCCACGTCGACCTGGAGGACGCCGGCGGCACCGCGCCTGAGGTATTCGGCGAACTGGCTGATCGAGTACATCGACTCGCCGACCGCGACCGGCACGCTGGTCGCGGCGGCGAGCGCGGCGTGGCCGGAGACGTCGTCGGCGGGCAGCGGCTCCTCGAACCAGTAGGGGTCGTACGGCTCCAGCAGCCGTGCGCGGCGAATCGCGTCGGCGGCGGTCTGCGACTGATTCGCGTCCACCATGATGTCGAAGTCCGGGCCGACCGCGTCCCGTACCGCGGCCAGCCGGTACGCGTCCTCGGCGGGCGGCCGGCCGATCTTGATCTTCACGCCGGGCAGGCCGGTCACCTGGCTCGCCTTCGCCCCGGCGACCAGTTCGTCGGCGCTCAGGTGCAGCCAGCCGCCCTCGGTGTCATAGAGCGGGATCCGGTCCTTCGCGCCGCCGGCGAGGATCCACAGCGGAGCGCCGGCGGCGCGGCACCGCCAGTCCCACAGCGCGGTGTCGACGGCGGCGAGCGCGAGCGAGGTGATGGCGCCGACCGTGGTGGAGCGGTTCGCGGCGTACAACTCGTGCCAGATCGCCTCGACCCGGCGCGGATCGGCGCCGATGAGGTGGTCGAGCATGCTGTCCCGCAGCAGCGCGAGAACCGCCTTGCCGCCGGTGCCGATGGTGTACGAGTACCCGGTGCCGGTCCCGCCGTCGTCGGTGGTGATGTCTACGAAGATCGTCTCCTGCTTCACGAATGACTGGACGGCGTCGGTGCGGACCCGTTCGACGGCGAGGTCGATGAGGTACGCCTGGGCGCTGGTGATGCGAGGCAAAGGGACTCCTCGGGCCGGCTCGCGGAACGACGGAAGGCCGTCCCGGGAGCGTCGGGGCTTACTTGGCGGGGCAGTTCAGGTACTTGGCGTCGAAGTCGGACTTCAACGTCTTCGTGGTGGCCTGGCGCTGGGTGTCGTAGCTGCCGGCGTTCTTCTTGTCGACCACGAACGAGCCCGAGTCGATGGCGAGGCCCGCCTGCTTCATCGTGCAGCCCGTGGACAGCTTCATCAGGGCGTAGGAGCCGACGTAGGCCTGACCGACCGGGTTCTGGACGACGGTCGCCGCGACCGAGCCGTCGCGAATGTCGGCGAGCACGGTCGGATCGTCGTCGATCGCGACGACCTTGATCGGCAGGTGGGCGTGCTTCACGGCGGCGGCGGAGGCTACCGCGGGGTTGTAGGCGGTGTTGACGATGCCGCCCAACCGCGTGCCCTTCGCGGCGATCAGGTCGGCGACGGCCTTCTGCGCGGTCTGCAGGTCGGTGTCGATGTCGGTGCGCGTCTCGACGAGCTTGACCTGTCCGTGGGTCTCGGCGACGGCCTGCCGCACACCGGCCATACGACGCTGGGTGTTGGAATCGGTCTTGTTCCCGGTCAGGTGGACCAGGTTGCCCTTCCCGCCCATCGCGGTGATCGCCGCCCGGGTGGCCTTGTACGCCGCCTGCTGCACGTCCGTGGCGAGACAGAAGTCGGCGTCGTCGGCCGAGCCCGCCGGGCACGATCCGAGCGAGGCCACGTGGAAGCGCTGGCGCTTCAGGCTGTCGAACGTGGTGTTGATGTTCTCCGGCGCGACCCCGAACACCCCGAACGCGTTGTACCCCTGCGCGGCCAGGGACGTAAGGACGTTGTTCTGTTTCGTCTGGTCCCAGCCGGAGTTCTCGTTGAAGGTGACACCTCCGAGACCGAAGTCGGCCTTGGCCTGGGTGCCGGACGTCTTCCACGGCTGGAAGTAGGGGTGCGAACCACCGGAAACGAGCGCGACTTTCACCTGCGCCGGCTTCAACGCGGTTGAGGACGCCGTCGTGTCGCTTCTCTTGCTGCAGCCGGTCACCGAGACGGCCAGCGCGAGCGTCGCGGCGATCGACCCGAGTCGAACCAAGGGTGACATGACACACCCCTCCTGGATGGGGATCGTGGATCCTATAGGAAGTTTCGTAGATGTATACTCAGCAACATGAACCAGGTCAAGGGTCTGCTCGTGGGAAACTCGGCCGCATGACAGGCCGCGCTCGGATCTCTCCGGTACGGCGTTCGACGCTGGGCGACGACGTCTACGAAGCGATCAAGACGCTGGTCATGGAGCACACGCTCGCTCCGGGTGACCGCGTCAACATCGACGCACTGGCTCGCGAGCTGGAGGTTTCACCGACGCCGGTCCGGGAGGCGCTCGCCCGGCTGGAGTCCGACGGGCTGGTCCGCAAACGCGCGCTCGCCGGTTATACGGTGAGTCCGCTGCTGACCAAGCAGGAGTTCATCGACATGTTCGATATGCGGCTCGTGCTCGAAGGCACGTCCGCGCGGTGGGCCGCCGAACGCGCCGATGACGCGACGCGCGACGCGATCGTCGCCGAATCCGAACAGGCGGCGCCGCTGGACGGCCCGACTCCAGGCGACCGCTCCTCCTACGCGGCGTTCACCGCACTCGACGCGCGCTTCCACGACCTCGTCGCGAGCGCCGCGGCCAATCCGCTGCTCCGCGACGGCATCACGCGACTGCACGCGCACCTGCACCTTAACCGGCTCTACTTCCCGTACGCGAAGAGCGGAGCGACCGGCGACGAGCACCGTCGCATCGCGGCCGCGATCCGGGCCGCCGACCCGGATGCGGCGGAGGCGGCCATGCGCGCCCACCTGGTCGAGGGGCGCAAACGTCACCTCGTGGCGTTCGACTGACCGACGCCCCGCTCGGCCCCCTCATCGAGGCGGTCCCGCCCGCGTGCGGCCGGGCCGGACGGCCGCCGCGGGCCCCGGCCGTCTGTACCCTTGCGCGTTCCGAAACGCCGGTGTTACACCGGAGGGCGGAGGAACCTTCCTCCGCATCGACGACGTCTTATCTGGCATGTTCGCGACATTGACCGGGCTTGGTCTGTCCGCATCGGCCGGTCTGAACGCCTATATCCCGATCCTGGTGGTCGGCCTGCTCGCCCGCTTCACCGACGTGATCGTGCTGCCGCACCAGTTCGCGTGGATGGACAACGGATGGGCGCTCACGGCCGTGGCGGTCCTGCTCGCCGCGGAAGTCGTTCTCGACAAGGTCGCCGTCGTCGACCATGTCAACGACGCGATACAGACATTCGTACGGCCCGCGGCCGGCGGCGCCGTCTTCGCCGCCTCGGACGCGGCCGCGCGGATCGACCACTCCGGGTGGATGTCCGATCACCCGTGGGTGGGCTGGGCGCTGGGCATCGTCGTCGCGCTGTGCGTGCACGTCACCAAGGCCGGCGTGCGTCCCGTCATCAACGTCGGCACGGTCGGTGTCGGAACGCCCTTCGTGAGCGCGGCGGAAGACGCGATGTCACTGACGGTGAGCCTCGTCGCGCTCCTGATCCCGGCGCTCGTCATCGTGTTCCTGATCGTGTTCGTCCTGATCGGATGGCGATTGACGCGAAGGATTCGCAAGCGGCGTAAGCCGGAGAAGCCGATGAGCAGAACGCCCAGCGGGGCCGGCGATAGCTGATCCATGAGCCCTGGGATCGCCGCCCAGGCCGGGATGGGCGCTCCCGCTCCAGTCACCCGCGCGCCGATCTCGGGGGGCGGCCACGCTGTTTAACCTGGCGTGAACACCGCAGGCGCGATCATTGCGGCGGATCCACCGGTCCCGTGGCCAGAGGTGGCTCCCGCGCCCTTCGCGCGCGCCGTTCGACCAGACAGACAGAGGGGGAGCGAATGCCTTCCAGCCGCCGTGCCGTGCTCGCGGCCATGGCAGCGGGCGCGCTCGCCGGATGCGCGGGTCCGGCCAGGACCAGGGACGGCGCGTCCGCTTCCGGCCGGCCCGGCGCCGGGACCGGAAGCGGTACACCGAGCCGTACCCCGCGCACCGCCGGCTCGGCGGCGGCGCCTGCGGTGACACGTGCCGACATCGTGGCTCGCTACGGCCGTCTCAAGCCGCGTACCTGGGGTTTCGACGCGCCCGGCGTGGTGCACGAGCTGCCCACCACCCGGCGCGTCATCGCGCTGACCTTCGATGCCTGCGGCGGACCAGGCGGCAGTGGCTACGATCGGAAGCTGATCGACTTCCTCCGCAGGCGAGAGATACCGGCGACCCTCTTCCTCAACTCCCGCTGGATCGACGCCAACCCCGCGATCTTCCGCCGGCTGGCCGCTGAACCGCTGTTCGAAATCGCCAATCACGGCACCCGGCACCGCCCGCTGTCGGTCACCGGGCGCTCCGCCTACGGCATCGCCGGCACGCGCAACGCCGGAGAGGTGTACGACGAGGTCGCCGGGAACCACGTGAAGCTGAGCCGTCTCCTGGGCGCCCCGCCGCGGTTCTTCCGGTCCGGCACCGCGTACTGCGACGACGTCGCGGCACGTATCGTCACCGACCTGGGGGAGCGCTTCGCCGGCTTCACCGTCAACGGCGACGCGGGCGCCACCTTCACTCCCGAAGAAGTCCGTCGAACCGTTACGGCCGCCCGCGGCGGCTCCATGGTGATCTGCCACATGAATCAGCCGACGGGTGGTACGGCCCGGGGCATCGCGGCGGCCGTTCCGCACCTGCTGGCCTCCGGGTACCACTTCGTCCGTCTCTCCGACGAACTGCACTGACCGGCGGTGGCCGCCAATGCGCCGGCCGCTAACGCGCCGGCCTGGCCTCGCGGGGCAGCCCGAGCACGCGCTCGCCGATGATGTTGCGCTGGATCTCGTTCGACCCGGCGTAGATCGTGTCGGCTCGGGAGAACAGGTAGAGCCGCTGCTCGTCGCTCAGGTCGTACGGCGCGCCGTCGGCGACCATCCCGGCCGCGCCGAGCACGTCCATCGCCAGCTCGCCCAGTTCGCGGTGCCAGACGCCCCAGACCAGCTTGGAGATCGATGATTCGGGCCCGGGGGCGCCGGCCGCGATGCCGTCCATCGTGCGTACGGCGTTGAGCCGCATGACCTCCAGGCCGATCCAGGAGCGAACCAGCCGGTCGCGCAGCAGCGGGTCGTCGGCCGCGCCGGTCTGCCGGGCCAGGGCGATGATCCGCTCCAGCTCGCGGCGGAAGCCGACCTGCTGGCCGAGCGTGGCCACGCCGCGCTCGAAGCCGAGCGTGGCCATGGCGATCCTCCATCCGTCGCCGGGGGCGCCGACGATGTTCGCCGCGTCCGTCACCGCGCCGTCGAAGAAAACCTCGTTGAACTCGCTCGTCCCGGTCATCTGGACGATCGGCCGGATCTCCACGCCGTCCTGGCGCATCGGCACGAGGAGATAGGACAGGCCGTGGTGGCGGGCCGACCCCGGCTCGGTGCGGCAGACCGCGAAGCACCAGTCGGCCTCCATGGCCAGCGAGGTCCACACCTTCTGGCCGGTGATACGCCAGCGGTCCCCGT
Organism: Actinoallomurus sp. NPDC052274; assembly: GCF_040679475.1. NCBI lineage: Bacteria > Bacillati > Actinomycetota > Actinomycetes > Streptosporangiales > Thermomonosporaceae > Actinoallomurus > Actinoallomurus sp. NPDC052274. The sequence goes on along the minus strand of NZ_JBFAUT010000020.1, from coordinate 75,317 downwards.
CCAGCTCGGCGCGGGTCTGCACGTTGGCCAGGTCGGAGCCGGCGTTCGGCTCGGAGTAGCCCTGGCACCAAAGCTCCTCGGCGGCGACGATCGGCGGCAGGAACCGCGCGCGCTGCACGTCGGTGCCGAACGCGATGACCGTCGGGCCGAGCAGGTTCTCCCCGATGTGGTTCACCCGGGCCGGCGCGTCGGCCAGCGCGTACTCCTCGTAAAAGACGACCTGTTCCGCAACGCCCGCGCCACGCCCGCCGTACTGCTCGGGCCAGCCCAGGCAGGTCCAGCCCGCGGTGGCCAGGTGCCGCTCCCAGGCCAGCCGTACGTCGAACGCCTCGTGCTCACGGCCGGGTCCGCCCAACCCGCGGGCGCCGGCGAACTCGCCCGACAGATTGTCCTCGAGCCAGGCCCGCACCTCGGCCCTGAAGGTCTCACTCACGCACATCACTCTACCAAACAGTTGTTAGATACAATGATATTGTGATCACCACCGCTGAGCAGGAGGAGCTGCGGCGCACCGTGCGCGCCCTGCTCGAACGCAACCCCCCGGCCCGGTCGGCGCCCGACGCCGAGGCCGGGTACGACGAGCCCGTGTGGCGGCTGCTCGCCGACCAGGTGGGCGCCTTCGGCCTCGCCGTCCCCGAGAGGCACGGCGGGGCGGGCTTCTCGTACGCCGAGAGCCATGTGGTGTGCGAGGAACTGGGCCGCGCGCTCGCCGCGGTGCCCTACCTCGGCTCGGCCGTGCTCGCGGCCGACGCGTTGCTCGCCTGCGGCGCGACCGAGCATCTGCCCGGCCTCGCGGACGGCAGCCGGGTCGGCGCGCTGGCCTGGGCCGAAGGCGGCACATGGGATCCGGCCGCGATCCGCGCCCGGATCGACGGTGGGCGGCTGACCGGGGTCAAGGAGCATGTGCTCGACGGCGCCCGCGCCGACCTGTTCGTCGTCCCGGCGCTCGGCCCCGGCGGCGAACTCGGCGTCTATGCGGCCACCCCGGACGCGCCCGGCGTCCGGGTCGAGCCGCTGGTCACGCTCGACCGGACCAGGCCGCAGGCCCGGGTGGTCTTCGACGGGACGCCCGTCACCCGGCTCGGCGCGGACGGGGCCGCCGTGCTGGAGCGGCTGCTCGCCGTCGCCGCCACCGCGCTCAGCGCCGAGCAACTCGGCGGCGCGGCGCGGTGCCTGGAGATGACGGCCGAGTACGTGAAGACGCGCGAGCAGTTCGGCCGGCCGATCGGCTCGTTCCAGGCGGTCAAGCACCGATTGGCCGACCTGTACGTGCTGGTGGAGTCGGCCAGGTCGGTCAGCTACGACGCGGCCAGGGCGCTGGCGGAGGACGCCCCCGACCTCGCGGTGCGCGCCGCCTCGGCGCAGGCGTACTGCGCCGAGGCGTTCTCCACCGTGGCGGCCGAGACCATCCAGTTGCACGGCGGGATCGGCTTCACCTGGGAGCATGAGGCCCACCTGTACTTCAAGCGGGCCCACGCGGCGGCGAAACTGTTCGGCGACGCCGCCTGGCACCGGGCCCGCCTCGCTCCTGTCGTGCTCGGGGGTTGACGGCGCGGCGTTCGGAGCCGCTGGGTGATCACGGGCGGCCGGGCTCAGTCCGCGTCACCAGATAGCGGGCCGGAACCTCGCCGCCGCCGTGCACCGGGATGTCCGCCCCGGTCAGGTAGGAGGCGAGGTCGGAGGCCAGGAACAGACAGGTGCCGGCCACGTCGGAGGGCCGGGCCATCCGGCCCATCGGGATGATCTCGGCCAGTGCCGCGCCGCCGTCCTCGCCGTACGTCGAGGCCGCCGCCTCGGTCATCACCAGACCGGTGGTGATGTGGTTCACCCGCACCTTCGGCGACCACTCCAGCGCGAGCGCTCTGGTCAGCATGAGCAGGCCCGCCTTGGCCGCCGAGTACGCCGCGGTGCCCGGCTGGGGGTCCACGCCGGACACGCTGCCGATGTTCACGATCGAGCCGCCGGTCTCCTGCTCCCGCATGACCTTGTTGGCCGCCTGGGCCACATAGAACGGCGCGAGGAGGTTGAGCGCCACGATCCGCTCGACGAACCGCGGCGAGACGGTCGCGGCGTCGGAGTTCGGGGAGCCCCCAGCGTTGTTCACCAGCACGTCCAGCCGGCCGAGCAGCCCGGCCACGGTCTCCACCAGGCGGGCAGCCTCCGCCGCGTCCCGGATGTCGGCGGCGACGAAACGCGCCGAACGACCGCCTGCGGCCGGCAGGCGCTCCGGCTCGTTGCGGCCGCACACCACCACTTCGGCGCCGGCCGCGAGAAACGTCTCAGCGATCACGAAGCCGATGCCCTTGGTGCCTCCCGTGACCAGCACCGCCCGCCCGGCGAGATCCACGTTCACCTTCATCGCGGGGCGAATGTCAGGCGCCGTAGACGGGCGCGGGCCTGGTGGCCCGGGCGAGCAGCTTCGCCACCTCCGGGCCGATCTCGGCCGGCGCCCAGCGGGCACCCTTGTCGGTGACGGGGCCGCGCCGGAAGCCCTCCATCACGCAGATCCTGCCGCCCTCGACCTCGAAGACCCGTCCGGTCACGTCCTTGGACTCGGCCGAGCCGAGCCACACGACCAGCGGGGAGACGTTCTCCGGGGCCATGGCGTCGAACGCGCCCTCCTCCGGGGCCGCCATCGTCGCGGCGAAGACCTGCTCGGTCATCCGGGTGCGGGCGGCCGGGGCGATGGCGTTCACGGTCACGCCGTACCGGCCGAGCTCGGCCGCCGCGACCAGGGTGAGGCCGATGATGCCCGCCTTGGCCGCCGAGTAGTTGCCCTGTCCCACGCTGCCCAGCAGCCCGGCCCCGGAGGAGGTGTTGACCACCCGGGCGTCCACCGGGCGGCCGGCCTTGGCCTCGGCCCGCCAGTGCAGCCCGGCGTGCTTCAGCGGCAGGAAGTGGCCCTTGAGGTGGACCCGGACCACCGCGTCCCACTCCTCCTCGGAGAGGTTGACCAGCATCCGGTCGCGCAGGAACCCGGCGTTGTTGACCAGCACGTCGAGGCCGCCGAAGGTCTCGATCGCGGTGGCGACCAGGCGCCGCGCGCCGTCCTCGGTCGCGATGTCGGACCGGTCGGCCACCGCCTCGCCGCCCAGGGCGCGGATCTCGGCGGCCACCTCCTCGGCCGGTCCCGCCGCTTCACCCTCGCCGGACAGGCCGACCCCGAGGTCGTTGACGACGACCTTCGCGCCCTGGCGGGCGAACTCCAGCGCATGCGCGCGCCCGAGACCGCGGCCGGCGCCGGTCACGATCACGACTCGGTCCCTGCAGATCATCGTGGGCTCCCCAATCGACCCGGGCGGCGGCATCGTGCACGTCGATCCGCTCTGCTACCGTTTCTAACAAATGTTAGATCGAAAGGCATCCTATGGGAATCTCGACCAGCAGTCACGGCAGGGGCGTCGTCGAGGTCGTCATGGACGTCCCGCCGGTCAACGCGCTCACCGTTCAGGGGTGGTTCGACCTGGCCGACGCCGTACGGCGGGCCGGGCGTGCCCCGGAGACCCGCGTGGTGGTGCTGCGTGCCGAGGGCCGCGGGTTCAACGCCGGCGTCGACATCAAGGAGATGCAGGCGACCGCCGGCTTCGACGCCCTGGTGGGCGCCAACCGTGGCTGCTATGAGGCGTTCGCCGCGGTGTACGAGTGCGAGGTCCCGTTGATCGCCGCGGTGCACGGCTTCTGCCTGGGTGGCGGCGTCGGCCTGGTGGGGAACGCCGACGTTGTCGTGGCCGCCGAGGACGCCTACTTCGGGCTGCCGGAGGTCGAGCGCGGCGCGCTCGGCGCCGCCACCCACCTCGCCCGGCTGGTGCCCCAGCACCTGATGCGCGCCATGGTCTACACCTGCCGCAACGTGACCGCGGCCGAGCTGCACGCGTTCGGCTCGGTGCTGGAGGTCGTGCCACGCGAGCGGCTGCGCGACACCGCGCTGGAGGTGGCGGCGCAGATCGCCGCCAAGGATCCGTACGTGATCCGCCGGGCCAAGGAGTCGCTGAACGGCATCGACCCGGTCGACGTGAAGCGCGGCTACCGGTTCGAGCAGGGCTTCACCTTCGAGCTCAACCTCATGGGCGCCGGCGACCGGCACCGGGACGGGTTCGTGGCCGAAAGGAGCAGCTGATGGGCGTCCTCATGACGGCCGAGGAGGTCGTCGGGTCGCTGGCGAACGGGATGACGGTCGGGATCGGCGGCTGGGGCTCGCGGCGCAAGCCGATGGCGCTGGTCCGGGCCATCTACCGGTCCGCGCTGAAGGACCTGACGGTCGTGTCGTACGGCGGACCGGACGTGGGCCTGCTGTGCGCGGCGGGGAAGGTGCGCAGGGTAGTAGCCCCGTTCGTGACGCTCGACTCGATCGCCCTCGAACCGCACTTCAGAGCGGCGAGACAGAGCGGCGCGATCGAGTTCACCGAGTACGACGAGGGCATGTTCATGTTCGGCCTGATGGCCGCCGCCCACCGGCTGCCGTTCCTGCCCACGCGGGCGGGGCTCGGCTCTGACGTCATGCGGGTCGATCCCGGTCTGCGCACCGTTCGCTCGCCGTACGAGGACGGCGAGGAACTGGTCGCGGTGCCCGCGCTCCGCATGGATGCGGCGCTGGTGCACATGGACGTGGCCGACACCCGGGGCAACGGCCGTTACCTCGGCGCCGACCCGTACATGGACGACCTGTTCGCCAAGGCGGCCGGCCGCTGCTACCTGTCCTGCGAGCGGATGGTCGAGCCGGGGAGGCTCGAAGGACCGCCGCAGACGTTGCTGGTCAGCCGCATGCACGTCACCGGCGTGGTGGAGACGCCGAACGGCGGCCACTTCACCGACCTGGCCCCCGGTCCGGGCCGCGACGAGGCGTTCCAGCGGCACTACGCGACCTCGGCGGCGGAGCCGCGGGCATGGGCGGCGTTCGCGGACCGGTTCCTCACCGGCGACGAGGCGGCCTACCGGGAGGCGGTACGCCGGTGGCGCGAGGAGGAGAGGACACGATGAGCGCGGGCAGGGGCGCGGGCGCCACGGGCGTGACCCGTGCGGAGGTCTGTGTGGTGGCCTGCGCCGAGGCGTGGCGCGGTGACGGTGAGATCCTCGCGGCGGCGATGGGCGTCTGCTCGGTTCTCGGGGCCAGGCTGGCCCGGCTCACCTTCGAGCCGGGACTCCTGACCACCGACGGCGGCGCGTTGCTCACCGCCGAACCGGTGCCGTTCGGTGCGCCCGCCGGTGCCGTGGAGGGGTGGCTGCCGTTCCGCGAGCACCTGTGGCTGGTGCAGAACGGGCGGCGCCACGTGATGATGGGCGCCTCCCAGATCGACCGGCACGGCAACACCAACATCTCGGCCATCGGCGACTGGGCGCAGCCGAAGTCGCAGCTCCTCGGGGCGCGCGGAGCCCCCGGAAACACGATCTGCAACCCGACGAGCTACTGGATCCCGAAGCACTCGACCCGCGTCTTCGTGCCGAAGGTGGACATGGTCAGCGGCGTCGGCTTCGACCGGGCGGCCGAGCTGGGAGCCGAGGCGTCCCGGTTCCACGGCCTGCGCCGGGTGGTGACCGATCTCGGCGTGTTCGACTTCGGTACGCTGGACGGGGCGATGCGCCTGGTATCGGTGCATCCGGGGGTGGCCGTCGAGCAGATCGTGGCCGCCACCGGCTTCGAGCTCGTCATCGACGGCGATGTGCCGGAGACCCGGCAGCCCACCGACGAGGAGGTCCGCCTGATCCGCGAGGTCCTCGACCCCGGATCGCTGCGCGACCGTGAGGTCAGGGCATGATCGAGCAGGCACTGGACACCCGGCTGACCCGCCTCGTCGGCGTCCGCCACCCGGTCGTGCAGACCGGCATGGGCTGGGTGGCGGGCCCCCGGCTGGTCTCCGCGGTGGCGAACGCGGGCGGCCTGGGCATCCTGGCCTCGGCCACGATGACGCTCGACCGGCTCGCCGCCGCGATCGAGGAGGTCCGCTCGCGGACCGACGCGCCGTTCGGGGTGAACCTGCGCGCCGATGCCGCCGACGCGGGCGAGCGCGTCGACTTGCTGATCAAGGGTCGGGTGAGGGTCGCCTCGTTCGCCCTGGCCCCCCGGCAGGAGCTCATCGCCAAGCTGAAGGACGCCGGGATCGTGGTGATCCCGTCCGTCGGCGCCCGGCGGCACGCCGAGAAGGTCGCCGCGTGGGGCGCCGACGCGGTTCTGGTCCAGGGCGGCGAGGGCGGCGGCCACACCGGTGCGGTCGCCACCACCCTGCTGCTTCCCCAGGTCGTCGACGCGGTCGACATCCCCGTGATCGCCGCGGGGGGATTCTTCGACGGACGCGGCCTCGCCGCCGCCCTGGCGTACGGCGCGGCCGGTGTGGCGATGGGCACCCGGTTCCTGCTGACCTCCGACAGTTCGGTCCCCGACCCGGTCAAGCGGACCTACCTCGGCATGTCCGACACCGTGGTCACCCAGCAGGTGGACGGCCTGCCGCATCGGGTGCTGCGCACCTCCCTCGTGGACGGGCTCGAACGGGCGGGATTGGTGTCCGGGCTGGTGCGGGCGGTGCGCAACGCGGCCCGGTTCAAGAAGATCTCCGGCATGTCGTGGCGGGCCATGATCCGCGACGGGCTGGCGATGAAGCGCGGCAGGAAGCTGGGCTGGTCGCAGGTTCTGATGGCGGCCAACACGCCGATGCTGCTCAAGGCGGCGATGGTGGACGGCCGCCCGGACCTCGGGGTGATGTCCTCCGGCCAGGTCGTGGCGCTCATCGACGACCTGCCCTCCTGCGAGGAGCTGATCGACCGGATCGTCACCGAGGCCGCCGGTGTCCTGCGCGGCCTGCCGGACCTGTGCCGTCCGGCCGCCACGGACCGCTGACGGTGGCGAGGGAGGAGATCACTCGGGCGCGGTGGTCGGCGGGGGCGCCCCAGGCCGAGCGCAGCGCGCGCGCCTTGCGGATCAGCAGGCTGGGGTCGTACTCGTCGGTATAGCCGATCGCCCCGTGCACCTGAAGGGCGATCCTGGCCGCCGTGTACGCCGCCTCCGAAGCGGCGACCTTCGCCGCCGACACATCACGGGGGAAGTCCGGCGTGCCGTGTGCGAGGGCCGCGCCGTGCACCAGCGGACGGGCGTACTCCAGCGATACGAGCGCATCGGCGAGGTGGTGCTTGACCGCCTGGAACTCGCCGATGGGCCGCCCGAACTGCCGTCGCGTCCTCGCGTACTCCACCGACACCTTGAGCAGCCGGCGTCCCACGCCGACGAGCTGGGCGGCGCACGCGAGCACGCCCGTGTCGTACGCCTCGGCCGCCGCCGCCGTCACCGCCGGGCCCGAGGCCCGCGCTTCGCTCCGGCCGACCGCGAACAACCGACGGGCCGGATCCAGGGACCGGCGGGCAGGGGCCGGCGACGCCAGGTCCGAGGCGGGAGCACGGGTGGCGTCCGGTACGGCCGCGCGCAGCTCCCCGCCGTCGACCGCCAGCACGAGGTCGGCGACGTCCGCGTCCAGGACGTACGGCACGGCGGGGGGCAGCGCGACCGACACGACGGCGGCGCCCTCGGCGATCCGGGGCAGCCACGTCGCGACGGGCGACGCGTCACCCAGCCGGCCCAGCAGCGCGGCGGCGGCGACGGTCTCGACGTACGGCCCGGGCACGCCGTGCCTGCCGAGTTCGTGGAACGCGGTCACCAGCTCGACCGGGAGCGGCCCGGCGCCGCCGGCCGACTCGGGGACGGCGAGGGCGAGGACCCCGGCGTCGGCCAGCGAACGCCACAGCGCCAGGCCGGGTTCGTGGGTTCCGACCGCCCAGTCGCGGATCGCCGACGGCGCGTCCGCCTCGCTGAGCATCTTGTCCAGGGTCTCGCCGAACAGCCGCTGCTCGGCGTCGAGGACGAACTTCACTGCCACCTCCACATCCGTCGGTGCCGCCAGGTCTCCCGCGCCGCCGCGGCGTGGGTTCACCGCTTCGCTCTGGGCAGACCGAGCACTCGTTCGGCGACGACGTTGCGCTGGATCTCGTTGGTCCCGGCGTAGATCGGGCCGGCCAGGGAGAAGACATAGCCCTCCAGCCACTCGCCGTCCAGCTCACCGTCCGGGCCGAGCAGGTCCAGGGCGGTCTCGTGCAGCGCCACGTCGAGCTCCGACCAGAAGATCTTGTTGATGCTGGACTCGGCGCCGACGTGATCGGTCCGTGAGACGGTCTCGTAGCCCTTCAGCCGGTAGGCGCGGGCCTTGATCCAGGCGTCGGCCACCCGGTCGCGCAACGCGGTGTCGGCCGGGTCGGCACGCTCGCGCCACAGCTCCGCCAGCCGGTCGGCGGCGGCCAGGAACCGCCCCGGGCTGCGCAGGGTGAGCCCGCGCTCGTTGCCGGTCGTACTCATCGCGACCCGCCAGCCGTCGCCCGGCTCGCCGATGACGTCGGCGTCGGGCACGAACACGTCGTCGAGGAAGAGCTCGGCGAAGGCGGGCTTGCCGTCGATGCGGCCGATCGGACGCCGGGTGACCCCCTCGGCGTTCAGCGGGAACATCAGGTAGGTCAGGCCGCGGTGCCGCTCGGCCTCCGGGTCGGAGCGGAACGGGCCGAAGCCCCAGTCGGCGAAGGCCGCCCGCGAGCTCCACGTCTTCTGGCCGTTGAGCAGCCAGCCGCCGTCGACCCGGGTCGCGGTGGCGCGCAGCGAGGCGAGGTCACTGCCCGCACCGGGTTCCGACCATGCCTGCGCCCAGATCACCTCGCCGGAGGCCATCGGCGCCAGGACGCGGGCGAGCTGCTCGGGTGTGCCGTGCTGGAACAGGGTCGGCGCCAGCAGGTTGATGCCGTTCTGGCTGACCCGGCCGGGGGCGCCGGCGGCGTAGTACTCCTCCTCGAAGACCAGCCACTCCAGCGGGGTGGCGTTCCGCCCGCCGTACTCCTCGGGCCAGGACACCACCGACAGGCGCGCGTCGTACAGCTCGCGCTCCCAGGCACGGTGTGCGGCGAAGCCCTCCTCGATCTCGAGCGAGGGCAGCGGGGTGGCGGGGACGTGGGTGCGCAGCCAGTCGCGCACCTCGGCGCGGAACGGTTCCACAGGCGACAGGTCAAGATCCATCGGCGGCGGCCTTCATGCTCTCGATTCTTTCTAACAAGTATTTGATAGAGTAACTCACGTGAAGTTCGGCGAGGAAGATGGCCCGGCCGTCCAGGCCGGGGTCCGCGAGGGGCGGGGCATGCGGCCGACCTACGTTCCCGGCCACGGCCTGCTGCGCGACCGCGCCGCGGTGGTGACGGCCGCCGCCGGCACCGGTATCGGCGGCGCGTGCGCCCGCCGGATGCTGGAAGAGGGCGCGCGGGTGGTGATCAGCGATGCGCATGAACGGCGGCTCGGGGAGACCCTGGCCGAGCTCGAGAAGGAGTTCGGGGGCGCCGCGGTGACCGCGGTGCCGTGCGATGTCACCTCCGAGGAGCAGGTGCAGAATCTGTTCACCGCGGCCGAGGGGCGGTTCGGCCCGGTCGACGTGGTGGTCAACAACGCCGGACTCGGCGGTACCGCTCGGCTCGTGGAGATGACCGACGCGCAGTGGAGCCGGGTGCTGGACGTGACGCTGAACGGCACCATGCGCTGCACCCGCGCCGCGCTGGCGCGGATGCTGCCGCGCGGCCGAGGCGTGATCGTGAACAACGCCTCGGTCGTCGGCTGGCGGGCCCAGGAGGGGCAGGCGCACTATGCGGCGGCCAAGGCCGGCGTCATGGCGCTGACGAGGTGCGCAGCCATCGAGGCCGCTCCCTACGGCGTGCGGGTCAACGCGGTGGCCCCGTCGCTGGCCATGCACGCGAACCTGGCCAAGGTGACGACGGAGGAGCTGCTGGCGGAGCTCACCGCGAAGGAGGCCTTCGGCCGCCACGCGGAGCCCTGGGAGGTGGCCAACGTCATGGTCTTCCTCGCGAGCGACTACTCCTCCTACATGACGGGGGAGGTCGTCTCGGTCTCCAGCCGGCACCCCTGAAAGGGCGACTCTCCGATGAGCCCACGACGCAGAGACGCGGAGAGCACCGCGGCGGCTCGGGCGGAACGGCGGGCCGAGCTGCTGGCCACGGCGGCCGAGGTGTTCGCGTCACGGGGCTACGCGGCCACCACGGTCCGCGAGGTGGCGGAGGCGGCCGACATGCTGGGTGGCAGCCTGTACTACCACTTCGACTCCAAGGAGTCGATGGTCGACGAGATCCTGACGGCGCTCCTCACCGAGTTGTGGACGGCGTACGACAAGGTGATCGGCTCCGCGCTCGGCACGCGGGAGACCTTCCAGGCGCTGATCACCGAGTCGTTCCGCATGATCGACCGGTTCCGTCCGGCCGTGGTGATCTACCAGAACGAATCCAAGCTTCTGGCGTCGAACCCCCGTTTCTCCTACCTGCACGGATCTCGGCGGCGTTTCCGCGAGATGTGGATGTCGGTGCTGGAGCAAGGGGTCACGGACGGCGTCTTCCGCGCGGATCTCGACCTCGGCCTGCTCTACCGCTTGACCCGTGACAACGTCTGGCTGGTCGCGAACTGGTACCGCGGCGACGGACGGCTGTCCGCCGAAGAGATCGCCGGCCAGTACACAGCGATGGTCCTGGAAGGGATCCTGAGAACCTGAGGAGTTTCGATGGCGGAGGCGTACATCGTCGAAGCGGTGCGCACCCCGGTGGGCAAGCGCGGCGGCGGCCTTTCCGGCGTGCACCCGGCCGACCTCGGCGCCCATGTACTGACCGAGCTCGTGTCCCGCTCCGGTGTCGACCCGGCGGCGGTGGAGGACGTGGTCTTCGGCTGCGTGGACGCTGTCGGCCCGCAGGCCGGGGACATCGCCCGCACCTGCTGGCTGGCCGCCGGACTGCCGGAGGAGGTGCCGGGCGTGACCGTCGACCGGCAGTGCGGCTCCTCACAGCAGGCGGTGCACTTCGCCGCGCAGGCCGTGTTGTCGGGCACGAGCGACCTCGTGGTCGCCGGCGGCGTGCAGAACATGTCCCAGATCCCGATCGCCTTCGCCTCCCGTGGTGCCGCCGACTCCCTCGGCTTCACCGAGGGGCCGTTCGCCGCCTCACGCGGCTGGCGGGCCCGCTACGGCGAACAGGACGTCTCTCAGTTCCGGGGCGCTGAGATGATCGCCCGCGACTGGGACATCTCCCGGGAGGACATGGAGGCGTTCGCCCTCGAGTCGCATCGGCGCGCGATTCAGGCGATCGACGAGGGCCGCTTCCAGCGGGAGATCACCCCGATCGAGGGCGTCACGACCGATGAGGGGCCCCGCCGCGACACCTCTCTGGAGAAGATGGCCGGCCTGAGAACCCTGGAGGAGGGAGGACGGCTCACCGCCGCGGTCGCCTCGCAGATCTCCGACGGCGCGGCCGCCCTGCTGATCGCCTCCGAGGCGGCCGTGGAGGCGCACGGCCTGCGTCCGCGGGCCCGCATCCACCACCTGTCGGCTCGTGGTGAGGACCCGATCCGCATGCTGTCCGCCCCCATCCCCGCCACCGCGTACGCCTTGAAGAAGACGGGCATGTCGATCGACGACATGGACACCGTGGAGATCAACGAGGCGTTCGCCTCGGTCGTGCTCGCCTGGCTGAAGGAGACCGGCGCCGCTCCGGCGAAGGTCAATCCCAACGGTGGCGCGATCGCCCTCGGCCACCCGCTGGGCGCCACCGGCGCCCGGCTGATGATCACCCTGCTCCACGAGCTGGAGCGCACCGGAGGCCGGTACGGTCTGCAGACCATGTGCGAGGGCGGCGGCCAGGCCAACGTCACCATCATCGAGCGCCTGTAGGCGAAGGCCGCCGCGGCGCGAGCCATCATCGATACTCGAACGCCGCCGACGTCCTCCCGCGCGGAGCGTCATGGTGCCGAGGTGAGGAATCGATCGATCTCGTCGCGGTCGGGCGCCGTCGCCGGGCCCTGCCGCGTCACCGCGATCGCGGACGCGGCGTTGGCCCGCCGCGCGGCCTGCACCGGCGGCAGGCCGTCCGCCAGCGCGGCGACGAACACGCCGACGTGCGCGTCCCCGGCCCCGTTGCTGTCGATGGCGGCCACTTCGAAGGCGGGGAGGTGCCGGATTCCGGAGCCCGGGGTGTTGAGAAGGCAACCGTCCGGGCCCATGCGGACCACCACACCGGCCCGGCCGGTGCGCTCGGCCAAGGCGGTGGTCGCCCGCTCCGGGTCGGCCTCGCCGGTCATGGCCGTGGCCTCCTGGAGATTGCAGCTCCACCAGTCGGTGCGCGCGAGCACCGGCTCGAGGACGGCGGCGGGGATGTCGGCGACGAGCGGGCCGGGATCGACGATCACGGTCGCGTCGTCGGGCAGTGTGCCGAGCCAGCGGGCCAGGGCGGTGCGGTTGGCCGGGAAGACCAGGCCGTAACCGGAGACGTAGATCGCGTCGGTCGCGTCGACGCGTATCCCGGCCAGTTGTTCGTAGGTCAAGGTGGCCTCCGCCCCGACACTGGTGGCGAACGTTCGTTCGCCGCCGCCGTCGACGAGCGCGACGTCGAAACCGGTGTCTACGCCGGCGGTCGCCTCCTGGAGGATCGAGACGCCGGCCGCGGCGAGGCGTGCGCGGGCGAGTTCGCCGAACGGTCCGCTGCCGTGCGCGCCGCCGTACGCGACGGGCAGGCGCTGGCGGGCGGCCGCGACCATGACGTTGTACCCGCCACCAGGGGTGACCTGACTGGAGGTGGCGAGGACGTCTCCGCCGGCCCGCGGCAGCGCGGGGATGTTCATGACCAGGTCGATCAGCACGTTACCGACGTGCACCAGCCGCTCGATCCGGGAGTTCACGAGGCCGCCCCGCTCACGGACCGGGCCGGCTCGGTCACCCGTGCGGTGCGGGCGGATCCCCTCGCGACGTGGAGGAGGAGGTAGATGGCGGCGGCGACGGCGAAGGCGATGAGCCAGCCCAGGCCGTTGCGGGCGGGCCAGGTCTTCGACAGCGGCCCGGCGAACCACACGTCGGTGTCGGACGTCTCGGCGACGGTGAACAGCAGGCCGGTGGCGATGCCCGCGACCCACGCGACGAAGGCGGACCATGCCACACCGCCGCGGTTCCAGTAGACGCCGGCGCGGGTGGTGTCCATCAGCCCGGCGGGGTCGTAGTCGCGCCGGTTGATCATGTCCACGAGGAAGACGGCGACCCAGGAGGTGATGGCGACGGCGAGCAGTGAGATGAAGGTGATGAACGGACCGTAGAAGTTCTTGGCGATGAGCATCAGGTAGACGCCCCCGGCCAGGGTCAGCACGACGTCGATGCCGACGGCGACGGTGCGACGGAGCCGGACGCCCAAGGTGATCATCGTCAGGCCGGCCGAGTAGACGGACAGGTGGTTGGACAGGAGCAGGCCTCCGAAGGCCGCGAGCAGGTACGGGATGGCCATCCAGGACGGCAGCATCGCCTGGATCGCCGCGACCGGGTCGGAGGCGGCGGCGAGCGTGTGGTCGCCGGTCGACAGCAGCCCGCCCAGCGTGATGAGAAGGACCAGTGGAATGCCGGCGCCGGCCGAGGCGGCCGCCACGATCCGGCCGCCGGGGACTCTGCGGGGCTGATAACGGGCCATGTCGGCGCCGGCGTTCGCCCAGCCGATGCCCGTGCCACCGGCGATGATCCCGATTCCGGCGATCATGGCGCTGGCCGGTGCGGCGTGTGCGTGCAGGACCGCGTGCCAGTGCACCTTGGTGACGAGGAACCCGGCGACGACCAGGTTGAGGGCGCCGAAGACGTACGTCGCCTTCTGCTGGATCCACACCAGGGTGGCGTGGCCGAGCCCGGACACCAGAAGAGTGAGGGCCACGAAGGCGAGCAGGCAGACGATGGTGAGCGCCCAGTTCGCCCCGACTCCGAAGGCGATGTGCAGGATGGCGAGCAGCGCGTACGCGGCGGTGGTGGTGTTCACCACCTCCCAGCCGACCCGCGACAGCCAGGACACCAGCGTCGGGCCCCGGTTGCCCCGGGGGCCGAAGACGGCGCGCGACAGGGTCATGCTCGGCGCCCCGCCCCATTTGCCGGCGACGCTGATCAGGCCCACCAGGGCGAACGATCCGAAGGAGCCGATGGCGCCGACGAGCACCGCCTGCCAGATGTTCAGGCCGCGCAGGGCGACCAGGGTCGCGCCGAGCGGCAGCGCGAGGATGGAGATGTTCGCGGCGAACCACACCCAGTAGAGCTGAAGGGGATTACCGCGGCGTTCGTCGTCCGGGACCGGTTCGATGCCGCGGGTCTCGACGGCACCGACCTTGTTGTCGCTGGCGCTTGGCATGGGAGAACCTTCTCTTGGAACGGGGGAGGGGCCGGTCACGGGCGCAGCGCGAGGAGCCGGCCCGCGAGGTCGTCGAGGGGGAGCGCGTTCACCGTGCGGATCGTGTCGATCGCGTCGCCGGGAAAGCACTCCACGCCGTGGCACGCGCCGGCGATGGCGCCGGCGATCGCCGCGATGGTGTCGCAGTCACCGCCGAGGGACGCCGCCCACAGGCACGCCTGCCATGGGTCGTCCGGGTACACGGCCAGGACCGCGAACGCGGCCGGCACCGACTCCTGGGTGGCCAGGCTGGTGCCGACGAGGCGATAGATGTCGTCGGCGGCGGCCTCCGCGGGCCGGCCGGCGACCAGCTCGGTGGCCCACCGTATGCGGGAGGCGATGTCGGCGGCGGCCACCCAATGACCGCGGCGGACGCCGGCCGTGGCGGCGTCCACCGCGTGGCGGGTGGCCTCCTTCACGTCGGCTCCGTCGATTCCCGCGCTGACGGCCGCCGCGACGGCCGCCGCGCCGGCCAGCGCGACGCTCGTGTTGTGGGTCACCGAACTCGCCTCGACGACACTGTCGACGAGCGCGGTCAGGTCGCTCCCGGCCGTGATCCCGACCGGTGCGATCCGCATGGCGGCACCGTTCGTGTCGCCGTAGCGGCCGGCCTCCTCGACCGGCGCGCCCGCCGCGACGGCGGCCACCGCGCGCTTCGTCGACGGGCCGAGCAGGTCCAGCGATCCGCGGCTGCGCATCTCCTCCTCCCATTCCAGGAGGGATCGGGCCAGCGCGACGGGGTCCACATGGCCGGCGCCGTCGATCAGCAGTCGCGCGAGGAGAAGGGCCTGCTCGGTGTCGTCGGTGACGGATCCCGCGGGCATGCCGGCCGCGAGGGGATGGTCGGGCGCCGCGGGACGGAACCCGGTGAGCATGCCGTAGACGTCCTTCACCTGCTGCCGGGAGAGCGACTGCGTCGGCATGCCGAGTGCGTCGCCGATCGCCAGGCCGTACAGGGTTCCGCTCGCGCGTTCCCCGGCCCGCGTCACGATTCGCTCCCGAACCGCAGGTGCAGTTGGAACCGCAGTGGGTCGAGAAGGCTCTCGACGTGCTCCACGAGCTCTCCGGTCGCGGTCCACGAGACGCGGCGGGCCCTCAGGAACCACTCACCGGCCGGGCGTCCCAGCTCGGCGGCGTCCGTCTCGTCCAGAGGCCCGGCCGACACCCATTCCTCGCCGCGATCGGCGAGGAGTCCGACGGAGGCCAGGGTGGCGGTCAGGGATCCGCCGATCAGGCCGTGGGCGGGCAGGTCGAGCAGGCCGTCGACGCCGGGGATCCTGCTGCGCTCCAACGACACCGCCGGCCCCTGTGTCAGCGTGCGCACGCGGTCGATGGCGAAGAACGACGGCGAGTCCACGCCCAGCCGCTCCGCGAGGTCCGGGTCGTCCACTCTCTCCAGGCGCAACAGCTTCGTCTCGGTGGGCACGCCCTGGTCGGCCAGTGCTCTGGCCCAGCCCAGGCGGTCGTCGAGCGGCCGCCCGTCGAAGGTGACGAACGAGCCCCTCCCGGAGTGGGTGGCGATGAGGCCTTCCCTGCTCAGCTCGGTCAACGCGGAGCGGATCGTGTTGCGACTGACCGAGAACCGGGCCGCCAGCGCGTGCTCGCCGGGCAGTCGGCTGCCGCGCTTCAGCCGGCCCGTACGGATCTCACGCGCCAGAGTCTCCGCGATGCTCTGGTGCTTGAGTACATGCACGTCGTCGGCCATGTCCACCTCTGTTCTCAAACCTGTTCAAACATGTTCAGCGCAGGCTACGCTCAAGACGCCGGTTCGACAAGGGGTCGGCGCCGGGGCCGGTGGGGTCCGGTCGGCCGCGAGGTGGGCGCTCCTAGGATTCACAGTTATCAGTTACGCGCAATCGTCCCGGTCAGCGACTTATCCCATCCCTATGCTGCGGAACGCCGACGGCGCCCGGGGCGAGCGGCGAGATATGAGATCGGAGCGGCCGTGCACGACTTCCTCCATACGTTCTTCGACTGGTCGGAGATCGCTGGCGTTCTGCCTTCACTCCTTGTCGAGGGACTGCGGAACACACTCCTGATCGCGGTGTTGGCGATCATGTTCGGCCTGATCGGCGGCATGCTGTTGGCGGTTCTGCTGCTGTCGCGCAGGCGGCTGGTCCGGCTCCCGGCCCGGATCTACGTGGACGTGTTCCGGGGACTGCCCGCGATCGTGACGGTGAGCCTGATCGGCCTGGGACTCCCGGCGGCCGGCATCCGGCCGTTCGGACGCAACCCGCTCGGGTACGCGGTCGTCGCCGTCGGTCTGATCTCCGCGGCGTACTGCGCGGAGATCTTCCGTGCGGGCATCCAGGCGGTGCCCGCCGGGCAGATGCAGGCGGGCCGCAGCCTCGGGATGTCCTACCTGAAGACGATGCGGCTCGTCATCGTGCCGCAGGGCGTGCGCAACGTCCTGCCCGCGCTGACCGGTCAGTTCATCGTGGACATCAAGGAGAGTTCCCTGGTCTACCTGCTCGGTCTCGGCGCCGGGCAGCGCGAGCTGTACTTCATCGCGCAGGAACGCCAGGCCGCCAGCTACAACGCGTCCGCGCTGGTCGCAGCGGGACTCTGCTACCTCGCCGTCACCATCCCGCTGACGTACCTCGTCAACTGGCTCGACCGGCGGATGCGAGAGGGCCGGCCCGTACAGGCGAGCGCGGAGGACCTGCGGCCCGAGCCGGCGCTCGCGGAAGGATCAGCGTGATGACGACACCCGTCCGTCCTCCCGGCCCGGCGATCAGTGTCCGGGACCTGCGCAAGTCGTACGGCCGCAACGAGGTGCTGCGCGGCGTCACCTTCGACGTGACGCCCAGCGAGGTGCTGTGCGTCCTCGGCCCTTCCGGGTCGGGCAAGTCGACCATGCTCAAGTGCCTCAATCTGCTGGAGACGCCCACCGCGGGCAGCGTCGTCGTCGGCGGCATGACCCTCACCGACCCCGGCGTGGACATCGACGCCGCGCGAACCCGCATCGGGATGGTGTTCCAGCACTTCAACCTCTTCGGCCACCTCACCGCGCTGGACAACGTCACCCTCGCGCTCCGGCACGTCAAGAAGCTCTCCAAGGCGGAGGCGGAGGAGATCGGGCGCGCCCAGCTCGAGCGGCTCGGGCTCGGCCACCTGGCCCGTCACCGGCCCGCGAACCTGTCCGGCGGGCAGCAGCAGCGCGTGGCGATCGCGCGGAGTCTGGCGATGAGGCCCGAGGTGATGCTGTTCGACGAGGCGACCTCCGCGCTCGACCCCGAGCTGGTCAAGGAGGTGCTGGCGGTCATGCGCGAGCTGGCCGGATCCGGCATGACCATGGTCGTCGTCACCCACGAGATCGGCTTCGCCCGGGAGGCCGCCGACCGCGTGATCTTCATGGACGACGGGCTGATCGCCGCGGACGGCGCGGCCCGCGAACTTCTGGACGACCCGCCGAGCGCTCGCTTCCGCGAGTTCCTCGCGCAGGTCCTCTGATTCCCCCAACCCCCGAAGGAAGAACGATGATCAGAAACCGGGTGCTCGCGGTCGGCGTGGCCGCCGCGCTGTCCCTCACGGCCTGTGGCGGCGGCGGAGCCTCGAAGAACGACCCGTACGGCCTGGAGACCGCGGGCACGATCGAGGCGGCGGTCTCCACCGACCAGCCCCCGTTCGCGTCGGCGTCCAAGGCCGGCGCCCCGCAGGGGTACATCGTCGACGTCACCAACGAGGTCGCCAAGCGGCTCAAGCTCAAGGTGAACTACAAGGCCAGCACGGTCCCCGCCGCGCTGCAGGGCCTGACCTCGGGACAGTACGACCTCGCCGCCAGCGGGCTCGGCGTCACCGCGGAACGCCAGAAGCAGGTCTCCTTCACCAAGGCGCTGTACTGGAGCACCACCGCCGTCGTCACGCGGACGGACGAGAGCGCGTCCCAGGTCACCGACTTCCGCGGCAAGCAGGTCGGCGTGGTGACCGGCACCGTGCAGGAGGCGTTCATCGCGCAGAAGATGACCGGGGCCCGGAAGGTCCAGTTCCCCAACCAGAACGCCGCCGTCTCGCAGCTGCTGTCGGGCAACCTCGACGCGTTCGTGGTCGGCGGTCCGGACGCCGAGGCCTACCTCAAGCAGTACAAGAAGCTGAAGATCGCGACCTCCGCCCCGGTCGACCACCCGACCTCGATGGCGGTGCAGAAGAAGAACACCAAGTTCCTCCAGGCGGTCGACGCGCAGCTCACCGCGATGGTCGGCGACGGCACCTTCCTGCGGCTCTACAAGAAGTGGTTCACAGAGGCGCCGGCGGACGACCTCGTCTCCGTGTGGCCCGCCCTGAAGAGCCAGCTGGGGAGCTGAGCCGGCGACATGACATCGGTGAACACGGAGCCGGCGGCGGATCGGATCCCGCTGCCGGACGGGGGCTCGGTATGGCGGCGGGTCGTACGGACCCCGATGCGCGACGGCGTCGAACTGGTGGCCGACGTCTACACCACCGACCCGCGACCGCGGCGGCGCCCGGTGCTTCTGGAACGCACCCCGTACGGGCGGCGGACCCGTCGCGAGTCGGACGGTCTCGGCCGCGACGGCCGGTCGATCATGCCGGACGAGTCCGCCGCCTACTTCGCCCGGCAGGGGTTCAACGTCGTACGGCAGGACTGCCGGGGACGCGGGGACTCCGGCGGGACGTTCGTGAAGTACCTCGGCGAGGCGGCGGACGGCTATGACACCGTGGAGTGGATCGCCGCGCAGGACTGGTGCGACGGACGGGTCGCCACCACCGGTGTCTCCTACTCCGCCCACACGCAGACCGCGCTCGCGGCGCTGTCCCCGGCCCACTTGGCGGCGATGTTCGTCGACTCCGGCGGATTCGCCAGCGCGTACGAGGCCGGGATCCGCATGGGCGGCGCCTTCGAGCTCAAGCAGGCCACGTGGGCGTACCGGCACGCGCTGAACAGCGTCGCCGCTCAGCGGGATCCGGTCGTGGCCGCCGCCCTGCGCTCCCAGGACCTGCGCGCCTGGTTCCGCGCCACGCCGTGGCGGCGCGGCGCGTCGCCGCTCCGGGCGACGCCGGAGTACGAGGACTACCTGCTGCACCAGTGGGAGCGCGGCGCGTTCGATGAGTTCTGGCAGCAGCTGGGGCTGTTCGGCCGGGGCTACTACGACCAGTTCCCCGACGTGCCGAGCATGCACATGGTGAGCTGGTACGACCCCTATGTCCGGACGGCGGTCGAGAACTTCCAGCGGCTCGGCGCGGTCAAGTCCAGCCCCGCGTACCTCGTCGTCGGGCCGTGGACCCACGGCGCGCGCAGCGTCCGCCACGCCGGGGACGTCGACTTCGGCTCCGAGGCTACCCTCGACGGCAACCTCGCCGCCGACTACTGGGAGTTCCGCGCCCGCTGGTTCGCCCGGCACCTCGGCGTACGGCCGGATGACGCGGCGGCTCCCGAGGAGGAGCCGGCCGACCCGCCCGTCCGGTACTTCGTGATGGGCGGTGGCAGCGGGCGGCGAACCGCCGAAGGCCGCCTCGACCACGGAGGGCACTGGCGCACGGCCGGAGACTGGCCACCGCCGGAGTCGACCC
Source organism: Actinoallomurus sp. NPDC052274 (assembly GCF_040679475.1). Lineage (NCBI taxonomy): Bacteria > Bacillati > Actinomycetota > Actinomycetes > Streptosporangiales > Thermomonosporaceae > Actinoallomurus > Actinoallomurus sp. NPDC052274. The sequence continues at coordinate 55,541 of NZ_JBFAUT010000020.1, read as the reverse complement.
GGCTGCGGCTGTACCTGCGGCAACGGGGGGAACTGAGCACCGAGCCGCCGGCCGAGGGCATCGACGACCGGCTGGAGTACGACTTCGACCCCGCGCACCCGGTACCGACGATCGGGGGGCAGATCACCTCGGGCGAGCCGGTGATGGTGGGCGGGGCGTTCGACCAGACCCCGACGGAGACGACCTTCGGCTGCGAGCCCCCGTACCTCCCCCTGGCGAGCAGGCCCGACGTGCTGGTGTTCCAGAGCGAGCCCCTGGAGCGGGACTTCGTGCTGGCCGGACCGGTGGAGGTGCGCCTGTCGGTCTCGTCGAGTGCCCCGGACACCGACTTCACGGTCCGGCTGATCGACGTGCATCCGCCGAACGACGACTATCCCAACGGCTACGCGATGAACCTGACCGACGGGATCCTGCGCTGTCGCTACCGTGACTCCTACACGGAACCGTCGCCGATGCGGCCGGGTCAGGTGTACTCGATCGCCGTGACCGCGCCGGACACGGCCAATCTCTTCGCGGCGGGGCACCGGATCCGGCTGGACGTGTCCTCCAGCAACTTTCCGCGCTTCGACGTCAACGCGGGAACGGGCGGGCCGGAGGCCACGGAGCGGCGGCGCGTGGTGGCGATCAACACCGTCCACCTGTCCCCGGAGCACCCCTCGTGGCTGTCGGTGCACGTTCTTCCGGAGTGAAACGGGACCGTGCCGGTTCGCACCCTAATATGCAGCCGTGGTGGTAACGCTCGACGTCGACGAGGCCCTGCCCGTGCACTTCACGGCCGGGGCCTCCCCGCTGTCTGAGCTGCTGGCCTGCCTGCACACGCTGGCCGAGCCGGAGCATCACCCGGAGTCGAGAGTGTGGCTGGCGTCGACGCGGGAGCGGCTACCCGAATCCATCGTCCAGCGGCTGAACCACTACGCCCCGCTGTGGGCGCGGTACCGCTGCCGGCTGTTGTTCCCGCTGCGCGCGCCGCTCGACCGCGATCTGCCCACCGAGCTGCGCACCCTGTCCCGCCTCGACGAGCGGATGTTCGTCTCGCTCGCGGCGAGCGGGATCCGCGGAACGAGCTTCGAAGGCGCCGACGACCTGTACGACGCCGCGCGGCAGCAGGCCTTCATCAGGGCCAGCGAGCGCCACTCCTTCTCGCGCGGCGAACTCGCGCGCGCTCTGATCGACGATCCCGACGCGTTCCGCGCCGGACTGGTCGAGACGCTCGAAAGCTGCGTGGACGCCTTCTTCGAGGCCGAGTGGCGGCGAGTCGGCCCGCACCTGAAGGACACGGCGGCGCGGGTGCGCGGCCAGCTCCGCCGGGATCCGCCGGCCACCGTCCTGGCCTCGGTCACCCCGACGGCCAGTGTCACCGAGCGGCCGGTGCGCGTTCGTTACGACAAGCTGCAGTCGGCGTTCGGCAAGGTCAGCGACCATGGTTGCTTCCTCGTTCCCACTCTGCACGGCTGGCCGCACCTCATCCTCAAGCTGGACCCCGGCCTGCCGTTCGTCGTGCATTTCGTGGGCGGTGACTGGGAGCAGCGCCCTTCGGTCCCGCAGTCCCTGATCCGCGACCGGCTCGCCGCCATCGCCGAACCCGGCCGCTTCGAAATGTGCCGTCACCTGCTCGGTGAGCCGATCACGACATCCGAGCTGGCCGTCCGGATGGGCATCTCCGAGCCTCAGGTCTCCCGGCATCTGAAGCGCCTGCGCCAAGTCGGTCTGGTCACCTCACGCCGTGAGGGCCGCATGATCTACCACCGCCTGCACGCCCAGCTGCTTCTGGGACTGGGCTCCGACGTACTGACGACGATCATGCGTTGACCGCGCCGGCCGGGACGTTCCCGGCCGGCGGATCCGTTTCGCCTGCTACATCAGCCCCGCATCGTGCCGGCCGTCCCATGAGACATGGAGAACGGTGACGTCGCCATGAGGCCACGGGTGGCCATGGCCGGCGGACACCACTTGCAGGTCGTTACGAAGGTGGTCGTGCAGGCGGCCGGAGTTCAGGATGTCGGGCGAAAGCCGGGCTCCGTCGCTGCTGACGACGATCTCCTCAACCGGGCCGAATTCCCCCGAGGCCGGCTTCAGCTCGGCGAACGCCCCTACGGACGGGTTGTTCCACGCGCCAGGCGAGCCGAGAATCGCCTCCTGCGCGGACCAGCGCTCACGGTCACCGGCACCTGGATGCTCGCGCAGCCAGCCGTCCCAGTCGCGTCGTGCCGCCGGCGTCAGCGCGTCGCCCGCCACGGAGTGCCAGGAGCGCTCACGAAGCCATACCTCGCTGTCCGCGCTGATGACCCACCGTCCGGAGGGAGAGGTCATCGAAAGATCGACGACCGCACACGTCGCCATGGGCTGCCGGAACGGACCGCGTGAGGGAACGTGCAACCGGCGATGAGCCGCCTCGACCCCGTCCAGGGCGCTCGGGCGACGCCGGAGTTCGGCCGCGAGGGTGTCAACGGCGTGGTGTCCCATTTCCGCGGCGTCCGCGCCGTTGTTCGCGTTCACCGCCGCGTCCATCACCGCGACGCGGAGCATCGTGTTCGGGAGAGGAGAGACGACCCAGTGGTCCAAGCTGGATGTGCCCGGGTGGATCGGCTCAGCCCACACGGATATTCGCCAGGGACCGTAACGCAGTTCTCCACGCACTGGTGACCAGCCCGGCACCTTACGCATGTCGTGGACCGCCACCAGCGCAGGCTGTGCCGTCATGGCCATGTGATCCTCACCTTCGCTCAGCATGAACACCAGGTGACTACTGTCCGGCCGGGAGGTATATGGGCATAGCGGAGAATCTTTGGACTTGCGGGTCCAAAAATCGGTTCCTACCGTCGTGGCAATGAGCAACCGACTGGAGGGCCGGACGGCCCTGGTAACGGGTTCCACGAGCAACATCGGTCGTTCGGTGGCCCGCGTGTTCGCGGCCGAGGGGGCGCACGTGATCGTCTCCGGTCGCGACGAGGCGCGTGGCGAATCCGTCGTGGCCGCCATCCGTGCCGACGGCGGCCGGGCGGACTTCGTACTGGCCGACCTGGACGGCAGCGCACAGGCGAGCCACGCGCTCGCCGGCGATGCGTTGACGGTGCTCGGCGGGCGCCTCGACATCCTGGTCAACAACGCCGGGATCTACCCCCCGGGCACCACGCTGACCACCGACGACGAGACCTTCGACCGGGTCTATGGCGTGAACGTCAAGGCGGCGTTCTTCCTGACCCAGGCGATCGCCCCGGTCATGGCCGCGCACGGTGGCGGTTCGATCATCAACCTCGGCAGCTGGGTGGCCCGGCTGGGACTTCCGGCGGGCGCCCTGTACGCCTCGACGAAGGGCGCGGTGGAGACCCTGACCCGGGCGTGGTCGGCGGAGTTCGCCGCGCAGGACATCCGGGTCAACGCGGTCTCGCCCGGCGTGATCCGTCCGCCGGACCTCGCCACCGAGCACGAGTTCCCCGGCGAGACGTTGATGCTCGGCACGCCGGCCGGCCGCGCGGGCCACCCCGACGCGATCGCGTCCGCCGCGCTCTACCTGGCGTCGGACGACGCCGCGTTCGTGCACGGCACCGTCATCGACGTCGACGGCGGGCGTCTGGGCGTGGCGGTCGTCGCCGGCGCCTGACCGCACGCCCGCACCAGCGCCGTTCCCCACCCGCAGGCGTCGGGCGCGGCTCGGCGCCGCCGCGGTCAGGCGAGGAGCCGGTCCACGGCGGCGTGGAGGTCGGCCGGCGCGGTGACGCCCACAGCGCGGACGATATTGCGCTCATCGACGAGCACGTTCGTCGGGACTCCGCGGATACCGACCCGGGCCGCGTACGTGCCGGTCTCGTCCAACAGCACGGTTCCTTCGATGCCCCACACCTTCGCGAAGTGGCGTGCTTCGCGGCGGGCGTCCCGGCTCTCCCACACGTTGATGCAAATGATCTCCAGCCCCGACCGGGCCGTACGGCGGCGCAGTCCCTCCAGAACCGGCGCCTCCGCGTTGCAGGGGCCTCACCAGCTAGCGAAGAAGTTGATCACATATTTCTTCTCCGCCCACTCCCGGGTGGTGCGGATCCGTCCGGTGCGCAGGTCGGGCAACGCGAAGTGGGGAAGGGCCCGTCCGACCGCCGCGTGCCTCGTCGGTGGCGCCGGCCCGGGCAGCCACGGCCGGTCCACGACGGTGAGCGTGCCGCTGCCCGCGTTGGACACCAGCAGGCGGCCCGCGCCGCCTTCCACCACGCAGTCGCCGGGCCCGTACTCGACCTGGATCCGGTGGGTTTCGGTGCCGGTATCGGCGTCGAGCACGCTGATCGTGCCGGCCCCCCGGTTGCACACGTACACCCGGCGGCCCTCGCGGGAGACGGCGACGCCTACCGGAGCGCGCTCGACCGGGAACCGCCCGCCGATCCGCCCCTCGGGGAGTGAGAGCAGCGTGACCGTGTTGTCCAGCGAGTTCGCCACGTACAGCCGGTCGAACGTCGGGTCGGCGCTGACCTTGCAGGGGCCACGTCCCACGGGGATCCGGCCGAGCGGGCGCAGGGTGGTCGCGTCGAAGACGGTGAGCGAGGCGGCCATGAAGTTCGCGCAGTATCCACGGTCGCGCCGCAGGTCGATCGCGATGCTGCCGGCACCGAGTTCGGCGGGAATGGAACCGATCGGCTCGAGGCGGTCGGCGTCGATCACGCTGATCGTGGATCCGGCGGTGTCACCACAGAAGATCCGCCGGAGGCCGAGATGGTGTCCCAGGCCCGCCGGATAGGCTCCGACGCCGATCTCCGTGAGCCGGTCCCCGGTTCGCGCGTCCAGCACGGTGACGGTGTCGGACCGGGCATCCGCGGTGAACAGCCGGCCGGTCGGCGCGTCGAACACGATCGGTATGGGCTCCCGCCCGACGCCGGCGTGCCATATCGGCGTCATCCGGTCGAGGTCGATGGCGGTCACGGCGTTGCTTCGTGAACACGCCACGAACGCACGCCCTCGCCCGTCGACCGCGATGGCCTCCGGCCCCATGCCGACTCGCAGGTGCGCCAGGACACGATGAGTGCGATCGAGCCCGCACGAGGTGCCTGCCACCGGCTCCCCGGCGTCCATAGGGCTACGCGTAGCCCGCCGAGCGGCACCGGAAACAGGGCCGCACGCAAAAAGAAGGACGATCGTCGGCGATGCGCCGTGTCCGGCTCGGCGACCGGCCCGCGCCCGACTATTCCTCCGACCCGGGTTCCACACCGGTCGCCGCCTCGGACCGGGCGGCGGTGGCGACATCGCGCGGGTAGGTACGCCGGGCGCCGAGAAGGATCACGGCGTTCGCCCGAGCGGCGCGAGCATGAGCAGCAAGGCGTACCGCAGACCCTGGGCCTGGTTCCGGTCCCCGCCGAGCAGGTCGGCCACGAACCCGAAGACCACCGGGGCGATGGCCTCGGCGCCCATCCACAGGAAGGTTCTGACGCTCTCGGCGCGTCCCCACAGGCGGAAGTGCGGGTCTCCGGCGCATATCGATGGTGGACCCAGGGCAGGACGTCGCGGTGGGGGAGTCCGGACGTCCATGCCTTCCGGGCGGAGTTCGGGATGCCCCCGGCGTGTTCCGCGCCCTCGCGCGTTCGGCGTCCTCGACGGTGTTCCGGGACGAGCGGGGACGGCCGGCCGCAGGTAGGGCCGACCGTCACCGCGGAACCGGCGGGCCGGTCAGACGGTGGCCTCCACCAGGGCGTTGACCTCCGGGAGGACGGCGTCCGAGACCCGGATCCGTCTTTCGATCAGCCCGTTGGCGTGGAACAGATCGGCGGCCCGCTGCTGTTCGGCGACGAAACCGTCGTCGACGGGGCGCAGCCCCCATGGCCGGGTACGGAGCGCGTGCTCCCAGGCGTCCAGATCCCCGCCGTCGTCGGCGGCGAACAGTTCGGCCGCGGCACGCGGGTTCTCGCCGGTCCAGGCGTCGGCCTCCTGGAGCGCGGCGACGATCGCGGCGAGTTCGTCCCGCCGCTCGGTGGCGAAGGACCGGCTCGTGAACCAGAGCGATCGGTGGCTGAACAGCCCGTCCGTCTCGATGACCGTACGGACCGGTGCCCGCTGCTCGACCTCGGTGAGGTACGGGTAGGAGCCGACCCAGGCGTCGACCCTCCCGTTCAGGAAGAGCTCCGCGGCGTTGCCGTAGGCGTCGACCGGCTCGATGTCACTCCACGTCAGCCCGGCCTGTTCCAGGGCGAACAACAGCAGTGTGGTCTGCCAGGACCCGTGACCGAGCGCGACCCGGCGGCCCTTGAGATCGCGCGGGGTGGTGATCGGTGAGTCCGCCGGTACGACGAGCCGGCCGTTCTCGACGCGTGGTCCGGAGACGGCGACATAGACGACGTCGTGGCCCTTGGCCTGGGCGGTGACGGGCGGTGTCGATCCGGTGCCGATAAAGTCGTACCCGCCGTCGAACAGGTGGTCGCCGTGGGCCGAGGGCAGGCCCTCGGTGGGCGCCGGTCGCTCGCCGGCGGGCAGGGACCGCAGATCGACCCACTGGACGTCGGGGACGGCACGTTCCAGGATGCCGCGGTGCCGCAGCACCCACAGCGAGTTGTTCTGCGGGAAGAAGCCGACGCGCAGGCTCATGACAGTCGTCCTTTCAGCAGGGGCAGTACGTGGCGGCCCACGCGGCGGGCCTCCTCCAGATGGGGCACCCCGGCGAGGATGAAGGCGTCCACGCCGAGGCCGATCAGTTCGTCCAGACGCTCGGCGACCTGGTGGTAGTCGCCGACGAGCCCGAACAGCGGACCGGGCCGGAGCCGGTTGAAGCCGCCCCACACGTTGGGCTGGACCTCCAGGTCGCGGAAGGAGTCACCGGCTCCGGCGGTGAAGCCCTGGCTGCGCCGCCAGCCGACCGACTCGCTCGCCTGCGGTGTCCGCGCGGCCTCGCCGATCCGCTCCCACCCGCGGCGGACCTCCTCCCATGCCTCGTCCTCGGTCTCCCGGGCCAGGACGTCGACCCGTACCGCGAACTTCGGCGGCGTGTCGGCGTGCCGGCGGACGAGGTCGAACTTCTCGGCCAGGGCGTCGAACGGCTCCAGCCAGGACAGGTAGTGATCGGCGTGGCGCCCGGCCGCGGCGATGGCGGCCGGCGAGGAGCCGGAGAAGTAGATCTCCGGGAACGGCTGGCCGCGCAGTTCCTCGGGCAGCACCGCGCCCTCGACCCGGTAGAAGCGGCCGTCGTGGTCGTACGGGCCGTTCCACACGCCCTTGAGGACGTCCAGGAACTCCGAGGTCCGGGCGTAGCGATCGTCGTGCTCGACCTTGTCGCCCCACCAGAGCTGCTGCGGCCCGCCCCCGCCGGAGATGATGTTGTAGACCACCCGGCCGCCGGTGGCGGCCTGCAGGCTCGCCGACATCCGGGCCGCCTGCACCGGGTGCAGGAACCCGGGCTGGAAAGCGATCATGAAGCGGTACGCGCGGGTCTCCCGGGCGAGCGCCGCCGCCGCGGCCCACGGATCGTCCGTCTGCGGGAAGGACGGCATGAGGCCACCGACGAACCCGGCCTGCTCGGTCGCCCACGCGACCTCGGACATGTAGTCCAGCGGCCCGTAGCCGTCCGGCCCGCCCTCCCGTCGGCCGGGACCGAGGCTCCCCGGCAGGTACGGCCCGAAGCCGCCGCGGGTGATGTCGCCCAGCCGCAGCGCCGGGGCATCGCCCTCCATGGCGATCCGCCAGTAGATGTCAACCGGCATGCTCGATCTCCTTCTCCAGCAGCGGCAGCACGCGCTGTCCCAACCGGTAGGTGTCCTCCGCGGGAGCGGCCAGGTCGAGGAGGAACTCGGTGATGCCGCGATCGCGATGGCGCCGGATCTCGTCGGCGAGTTCGCGTTCGGCCCGGTCGGTGGCGGCGAGCTGGGCGGGAACCGTGAGGCGTACGGCGGCGGCGACGCCCTCGGGGATCAGGGCCGGATCGTCCTCGGGGCCGAGCACGTGGACGTCGGCGTGGCGGGCCGACAGTTCCAGGGCGGGCGCTGACGTGCCGGACAGGTACACGCGTGGGAACGGCCGCGGCGTCCGCGATGGGGGCAGCCCGCCGTCGAGCACCTGGAAGTACTCGCCCTCGTAGGTGTATCCCTGCCGGTCCCAGACGCCCTTGGCGATGGTGAGGAACTCCTCGGCGCGCGTGTAACGAGCCGGTCCTTCGAGGAAGTCGCCGTGGGCGCGGGCCACCGCGGGGTCCAGGTCGACGAGGAGGCGCCACCCGAGCCGTGCGCCGGTGTACCGCTGCAGCGAGGCGGACAGCTTCGCCGCGTAGACCGGGGTCGCGATCGCGGGATGGAACTCGGCGATCACCTCGATGTGCCGTGAGTCGCGCAGCAGCTCGGCCGCCACGATCAGCGAGTCGCGGCCGTCGGGGTCGAACGGCACCAGCGCGCCGTCCCATCCGGCCAGTTCGGCGCCGCGGCCGACCAGGTGGTGCTCGCCCTGAGGCCCGGGCGGGCGCGGGTCGGTCACGAACTCGGGCAGCACCACCGGGGTGCGGCGACGGGTCGGCACGACCACGTGGAAGCGGGTCATCTCACTGCTCCTTCCGAGGCCGTCGGCACCGGCCGGTGATCCGATTCGCCGTGTCGTTCGGGTGGTGCTCCGCCGCCCTCCGGCGCCGCCGCCTCGCGAACGCCGAGATCGGCGAGCAGCCGGCGGCGCAGCGCCGTGAAGGATGGGTCGGTGACGTCCCGGGGCCGGTCCCCGGTGACCGTCTCGTCCGTGACGAGGTTTCCGTCCTTGAGCACGGCGACCCGGTCGGCGAGCCGGACCGCCTCCTCCACGTCGTGGGTCACCAGCAGCACGGCCGGCCGATGGGTGCGGACGAGCTCGCCGACGAGGTCCTGCATCCGCAGTCGGGTCAGCGCGTCCAGGGCGGCGAACGGCTCGTCGAGCAGCAACAGCTCAGGCTCCCTGACCAGGGCACGCGCCAGCGCCACGCGCTGTGCCTCCCCGCCGGACAGGGTGTGCGGCCAGGCTCGCGCGTGCTCGGCCAGGCCGACCTCGGCCAGGGCCCGCAGCCCCCGGTCCCGGACCTCCGCCGTACGCTTCAGGCCGACGAGCACGTTCCCGAGAACGCGCTTGGACGGGATCAGCCGGGGTTCCTGGAAGACGATGGTGCGGACCTTCGGCACCAGCACGGTTCCCGAATCCGGGCGTTCCAGCGCGCCGAGGATCCGCAGCAGCGTCGTCTTGCCCGTTCCGCTGGCGCCCAGCAGCGCCACGAACTCTCCCCGCCGGATGTCGAGGTCCAGGCCGTCCAGCACCGAGCGGGAGCCGAAGGTCCGGCGCAGCCCCTCGACGTGCACCGCGACGCTCATCGTGCCTCCCCTCGCGGACGCCAGGGCATCAGCACGCGTTCGGCGCCGCGTGCGACCAGGTCGGCGACCAGCCCGAGCAGTCCGTAGATCAGAACGCAGACCGACAGGATGTCCGTGCGCGAGAAGCTCTGCGCCTGGGTCATCAGGTAACCGAGTCCGGAGGTCGAGTTGATCTCCTCGGCGGCGATGAGGGCGATCACGCTGAGCGTCATGGACAGCCGGAATCCGGCCAGCAGTGACGGCAGCGCCCCGGGCAGCACGACCTCCCGTACGGTCGCCCAGCGGCCGAGCCCGAAGGAGTCCATCGCCTCCACCAGCCGCCGGTCGACGGACCGTACGCCGCTCGCCGTGGACACGTACATCGGGAACGTGGTGGCGACCGCGATGAGGATCACGCGGGCCGTCTCGCCGATGCCGAACCAGACCATGAACAGCGGCACCAGCGACAGGAACGGCAGCGCCCGCAGCAGTTGCAGCGGCGAGTCGAGCAGCTCCTCTCCCAGCCGGGAGAAGCCGGTGACCACCCCCAGGACGAGTCCGGCGGTGAGTCCGCAGGCCAGGCCCAGCACGGCTCTGGTGAGGGAGACCCGGAGCGCGGCGGTGAGCTGACCGTCGGCCCACAGTTCCCGGGCCGCCTTGGCGACGGTCGCCGGTGAGGCGAGCACGTCCGCGCTCAGCACCCCGGTGGCCGAGGCGATCCACCACGCGGCGACCAGCGCCACCGGCCCGGCGACGCGCAGGCCGAGCGTCAGGCCGCGCCGGCGTGGCCGCGAAAGGCGGGGCCGCGGCGCGACCAGCCCGGGATAGGCGACGCTCACGACCCGCTCCCGGCGAGGGACAGGACGTGGGGCCGTACGTTCACCGTCGTCGGGATGATCTTCTGCTCGGCGAAGAAGCGAGCGACCTCTCCGAAGTCGGTCACGTTCGACGAGCCGATCCGGTCCGGCGCGGCGGTCTGCGCGAGATCCTGAACCGTGAGCTGCCGCGCGGTGCCGCTGACCGCCTGGGGCCCCGCGTCGGTGAAGACGTTGACGTACGAGGCCGGGTTCTGGGCCTGCCGCCCCCCGGCGTCGTGCAGGTACTGGTAGAACGCCTGGACGACGGCGGGATGCGCGTCGGCGAAACCGTTGCGCACGGCCCAGACCGAGTAGTTCTGGGAGCCGATCTGCCCGCCGGTGACCAGGAAACGCGCGCCGGTGGAGGCGATCTCGGGGATGGAGTAGGTGGACCAGACGGCCCACGCGTCGACCTGACCGGAGTTGAAGACCGGCGCCGTCTGCGCCGGGTTCAGGTAGACACGGGTCACCCGGGCGGCCGGGACCCCCGCCGAGGCCAGCGCCTTCAGCAGCAGGTACTCGGCGGTGCCGCCCTTGTTGACCGCCACCTTCTTACCGGCGAGGTCGCGCACCGAGGCGATCGGCGAGCCCTTGCGGACCAGGATCCCCTCTCCGGTCTTGTTCGGGGCGATCTGCGCGAACAGCTTGAAACCCGGATGCTGGGCGAGCGCGGCGATCGCCGAGGTGATCGAACCCTGCGCGACGTCGAGCTTGCCGGCGTCGAGTTCCTGCGCGGCGGGTGCGAACGGCCCGGAGCTGCCGGTCCAGGCGACCTTGGCGTGCGCGGCGGCGAGCGCCTTGGCCAGGCTGCCGTCCTTCTTGCCCAGCGCCAGCACCCCCGCGTTGCCGGGGTCGGGGATCCTGATGGTGACGGTCGAGTCGCCCGCCGAGTCGTGCTTCGACGAGCCACCGCACCCGACGGTGGTCAGCAGGAGGGCGAGGGCTCCGGCCAGCGGGGCGGCGAAGAGGCGTGTCATGGCTGTTCCTCGGTGATGAAGGGGAGGCCCGCGGTGAGCTTGCGCGCCTCGGTCAGGGGTGCGGGGTCGGCCCAGGCGGTGACGTCCACCGGGGCGTCGTGGAATCCGTGGCGGCGCAGGAAGTCCTCCTGCTCGGCCAGCAGGGCGAGGCGGTCGTCGTCGAGGGTCGCGTGCAGGTGGCGGTGGTAGTCGCCGCGGTAGGCGGCGGCCACTCCGACCGGTCCCGAGCCGGTCTCCGCCTGCAGGATCCGCCCGACCTCGGCCGCGTGGTCCTTGGCCCAGTCGGCGGCCCCCAGCAGCACGGCGAGGAACCGGACGACCAGCTCCGGATGGTCGTCCAGCAACCGCTGGTCGACGGTGATCGGGCGAGGGGTGCCGTTGTTGATCCGCGACCGGGGGTCCGGGAGCGCGTCCAGATCGATGGCCACCTCGGCGCCGTATCGCGCGGCGGTCTCCACGGCCACCGCGCCCTTGGTGTAGACGGCGTCCACTCGCCCGTCGCGCAGCGCGGCCAGCTCGGTCTCCCATTGACCGGGCCGGTCGCCCGCGAGTTCGACCAGCTCGCAGTCGTCCAGGCTCAGCCCGGCCTGCGCGAGGGCGCCGTCGAAGCCGCGCAGCGCCATCGCCCGCCAGAAGTCGATCTCTATCGCGCGACGCGGGACGGCCAGCCGGCGCCCCTTGAGATCCGCCGGGCCCTCGACCCCCGAGTCGGGCCGACCCACGATGACCTGGCGCTCCTCGATCCACGTCAGGCCGATGAGCCGGGTCGGCGCGCCGGTCGAGCGGGCCCAGAGCGCGGGGACGTTGCCGCCCTCCCGGATCAGGGTGGCGAGGCGATGCCGGAAATGCTCGCCTCGTACGCCCTCGGCGTCGGCCTCCTGCAGGGAGCGGACGGTGACGCCGTCCCGGGCGAACTCGGCGGCGAGCCAGCCGCGGTCGGCGGCGATTCCGGTGGCCGTGGGCACGGGACAACGGGTGAACCAGAGCGTGGTGGGAGGAGCGGTGACCATGACCGTGAGGATTCACTACTTTTCCTACCTATTCAACATAGATCCCATGATGTGGGAAGATCTCTCCGAAGTCTCGTTAGTACGCGCACCGTGTCGCCGGGAGATGAGGAGATGGTTGCTGCGATGTGGGCAGGTCGCCGATGCCCGTGACCAACGGATCCGCGGGTGCTCAGGCGGTGCACCGGGCCCTGAACGTGCTCGAGTGTTTCCGCGACAACGCGCAGTCGATCAGCGCCTCCGACATCGCCCGCCGGCTCGGTCTCAGTTCCTCCACCGCGCACCGTCTCGCGCAGGCCCTGGCCGAGGCCGGCTTCCTCGAGCGGGACCTGCTCACCGCGCGGTACCGGCTGGGGCCCTCGGTCCTCGAACTCGGCCTGCTCTCCTACCACCAGCGCGGGCTGCATCAGGTCCTGCCGGAGCTGGACCATCTGTCGGAGCTCACCGGTGCCACCGTCGACCTGGCCATCCGCAGCGGGCGACACGCCGTCCTGGTCGCCGGCGGCACCGTACGGCGGAGTTCCACCGGCGTCGGACTGCGCCGCCCGCTGTACTCCACCGCGCTGGGCAAGGTGCTCCTGGCCTGGGCGCGCCCCGGCGAGGACGACCTGTCCGACGTCGGTCCGCTCCGCGCGCTGACCGACCGCACCATCGTCGACCCGGCCCGGTTGCGCGCCGAGATCGACCGGGTGCGGGCCCGCGGTTACGCCCTCAACGACGGGGAGTCCGCCGAAGGCGTTCGCACGGTCGCTGTGCCGCTGCTCGACCGCACCGGGTACGTCCGCTTCGCCCTCGCCGTGCGCTCGACCCCCGAGGTGATCGGCGACGCCCGCATCCCATGGCTTCTCACCAGGGCCAGAGCCTGCGTCCGGGCCTTGGAGGTGCTCCTGCTCACCCCTGCCGAACGCGGCCACGCCGACCCGGAGCCGACGCCCTGAGCGACGAGGCCGCGGATCCCGGACCGCCCGACCATGATCAGGTACGGATCGTCAACGGACCTGGCAAAAGTCCATGAGGCGCGGCCCTACGGCGGTGTGGACGTGATGACGTCGATCTCTGAGTCGAACTCACAAGGAGCTCAGATGATCAAATCTCTCGGCAGGCGCGCCGCCGCCGTCGCGACGGCGGTGCTCGCGGCCGGTGGCCTCGGCGCCGCATGGCAGACGACCGCGCGGGCCGCCACGTTCTCCGCCCCCTTCACCTGCAACATCGGCGACCTCGGACAGACGGCGGCCGTCCTCAACGGCTGGCTGAGCCCACCCGGGAACACCTTTGACGGGCCGGCGCGCTTCCTGCTGCACATCTCGAACCTGAACCTGCAGGCGCCGTTCCCGATCGACTCGTGGAGCGGCGCCGCCTGGGTCAACGTCACCGGCGCCGAGAACACGACCTTCCAGGTGACCGGCTCTGGGGGCGCGGTCCCGGAGCAGGGCGCGCTGGCCGGCGACCTGGCCGGCGACTGGGCGCCGACCGCGGCCGGGACCCACCTGCTGAGCGTCGGCGGCATCGAGATCACCGCCAACAGCTCGCAGGCCGGCAGCGTCGCCGTCCAGTGCGTGCCGAACGGCACACCGATGGCCGAGGTCATCCAGGTCGCCGCACCGTACCGCGGGCAGTGGGTCCGCCCACCGGTTCCGCTCTTCCACGTCGGACCGTGGTACCGCCCGGGCATGATCCTCCAGCGTCCCGTGTGGGTCCGGCCGGGCGAGCATCGTCCCGGCTGGAACGGCCCCGGCTGGTACCGCCCGCCGGTGTACAACCGGCCGGTCGGCCCGGGAGGCGGCTGGTACCACCCCGGCACGCCGATCCGCCACGGCGGCTGGTCGCGCCACCACTAGTCCGCGGTTTCCGGGTCTCCTCGGCGACAAGATCTTTTATGCTCGGCTCGCGGTGCCGCAGCAGTCGCCGAGGATCGGACAGGAGCGGACATTGGCCAAGACCTATCGCGTAGGAACCGGCACGAGATTGGTGAACCACGTCTTCCGGGCGATGACCCGCCTCGGGCTGGGCAAGGGCTATCGGCACGTGCTGACCGTGCGGGGCAGGACGACCGGCCGACCGTATTCCATCCCGGTCGACGTCATGCGGAACGGCGACGGGCGATGGCTGGTGGCCGCCTACGGCATCACCAACTGGGTGCACAACGCCCGTGCGGCAGGGGAGGTGGAGATCGCCCGAGGGCGTTATCGAGAGACCTTCCGCGTCGCCGAACTGGCTCCCGAAGACAGCGTTCCGGTTCTCCGGCAGTACCTGCGCGAGGTGCCCATCACCCGTGCGTACTTCGACGTCACACCCGACTCGACCGACGAGCGGTTCGCCGCCGAGGCTGCTCGCCATCCGGTGTTCCAGCTGATCTCCGACACCGCGCACGCGTGAACCCGTGCCCCGACAGCGCCGTACGCCAGGCCGGCGTACGGCGCCCCTTCACAGCCCGAAGGTCTTGCCGATGATGTCGCGCTGGATCTCGCTGGTCCCGCCGTACACGGTCGACACGACGGTGGACCGCAGCAGACGTTCCATGCCGTACTCGGTCGCGTAGCCGTAGCCGCCCATCATCTGCATGCCGTCCAGCGCCATGGCCTTGGCGAACTCGGTGGCCTTGAGCTTGGCCATGGACGCCTCCCGGGGGAACATCCGGCCCGGTTCCGCGTCGATCCTGCGGGCGACGTCGTGGACCAGCAGCCGCGTGCACTCCAACTCGGTCGCGTGGTCGGCGAGCCGGTGCCGCAGCGCCTGGAAGCTGCCCACCGGCCGGCCGAACTGCCGGCGTTCGCGTACGTAGGACACCGTGTCGTCGAAGGCCCGGCGCGCGGTGCCGAGCATCATCGCCGCCAGGATCATCCGTTCGAGGTTCAGCCCCGCCATCAGCTGCCGCCAGCCCTGGCCGACCTCTCCGACGACGGCGTCCTCCGGGAGGAGGCAGTCGGTGAAGTACAGGTCGTTGACCTCGCGCCCGCCCATCGTCTCGATGCCGTGGACGGTCAGCCCCTCGACGCCGGCGGGGACGGAGAACATGGTCAGGCCATCGTGCTTGTCGCCGGAGTTCGACGTGCGCGCGACGAGCAGGATGTGTTCGGCGATGTGGGCGTTGGAGCACCAGGTCTTCTGCCCGTTGATCACCCATCCGCCGGCACGCTGTTCGGCCTTACAGGTCAGCGCGCCCACGTCCGATCCGGCGCCCGGCTCGGACATCGACACCGCCAGCACCTCGCCGCGCAGGAAGTCGCCGAGCACCCGGCGTTTCTGCTCCTCGGTGCCGAACCTCTCGTACGACGCCGCGGTGATCGCCGAGGTGGCGAACCCGCCGATCGGCGCCTGCCAGTAGCCGGTCGTCTCCAGGAACAGCACCAGGTCGGTCATGCCCTGACCCGCGCCGCCGTACTCCTCCGGCACGGCGATCCCGAGCCAGCCCAGGTCGGCCATCTTCTCGTACAGTTTCGCGCTGTGCGGCGCGCGGCCGCCGTCGGTGTGCTCGAGCCACTTCTCCCGGGTGCCGACCTCGTGCCGGCAGAGGCCCTCGACGGCGGCGACGAAGTCGCGCTGCTCATCGGTCAAGATCATGAGGTTCGTCCTCCCGCGTAGAGCTCGTCGATCTCGGCGGCGTAGCGCTCTTCGATCACGCGTCGCTTGAGCTTGAGCGTCGGCGTGAGCTCCCCGCTGTCCGGACCCCACGGGTCGCCGAGCACGCGGAACGCCTTGATCTGCTCGGGCCGGGACAGCACGCCGTTGGCCCGCTGGACCGCGGCGGCGAGCTCCCGGCGGATCAGCGGGTCGGCGGCGAGCGTCGCGAGGTCCATCGTCGCCAGGCCCCGCGCCTCGGCCCAGGCCGGCGCGGCCTCCTCGTCCAGCACCAGCAGCGCCGTCACGTACGGGCGGCGATCACCGATCAGCACGGCGTGGCCGATCAGCGGGTGTCCGCACAGCAGGGACTCGGCGACGCTCGGGGCGATGTTCTTGCCGCTGGAGGTGATGATCAGCTCCTTCTTGCGGCCGGTGATCCGCAGCATGCCGTCGGCGTCGAACGCGCCGAGGTCGCCGGTCGCCAGCCAGCCGTCGGAGTCCACGGGGGATTCGATCCGCCCGTCCGGCCGCAGGTAGCCGAGGAAGACCAGCGGTCCGCGGACCTCGACCTCACCGTCGGCGGCCAGGCGTACCTCCATCCCCGGCAGGGGCAGGCCGACGGTGCCGGGCCGGTAACGGTCGGGATAGGTCGTGGTCGCCGCTCCCGTCGTCTCGGACAGGCCCCACACCTCGGTGATCGTCAGGCCGAGACCGCCGAAGAACTCCAGCGCCTCGGCCGAGATCGGAGCGGATCCGCTGCCCGTGCGGATCGCCTCGGCGAGCCCGAGCCGTTCCCGCAGCGGGCCGAGCACCGTCCGGTCGGCCTCCGCGTGCGCACGGGCGAGCTCTCCGGGCACGTCTCCGCCGTCGGCCCGGATCCGGTAGACCTCGCCGGCGAGCTCGCGCGCCCGCTCGATCACGCCTCGGGTCCCCTCGTCCAGGCCGGACAACTGGTGCTGGACGCCTGCGGCGAACTTCTCCCAGACGCGGGGCACGCCGAAGAACCCGTGCGGCCGCACCGCCCTCAGCGTCTCGGGAAGCCGGCCGGCATCCTGGCAGATCGTCACGTGCCCCGCGGTGTAGACCGGCAGGTACATGCCGAGCACCCGCTCGGCCACGTGCGCCAGCGGGAGGTAGGCGACCTGCCGCGGATGGAGGGGGCCGGGCTGCATCAGCTGCTGCGCGGCGCACTGGTAGAGCACGTTGCGGTGGGAGAGCACCACGCCCTTCGGATCGCCGGTCGTGCCGGAGGTGTAGATCATCGCCACGGGGTCATCCGGCTCGACCCGTTCGAAGTCGTCCGCCGCGGGAGGCGTCGCCGCCAGCTCGGCGTAGGGGGTGAGGTGATCACGGGCGCCGTCCAGCACCACGACCGCCTTCAGCCAGGGCATCGCGGCCAGCGCCGACTTCCACCGGTCCAGCTCGGCGGCGCCCTCCAGCACCACGACCGTCGCGGCGCTGTGCCGTGCGATGTGACGAATCTGCTCAGGACTCAACGTGGCGTACGTGGTGCACGGAACGGCCCCGAGCTCGGCCGCGGCGAAGTCGACGACCCAGTGCTCCGGGCGGCTGGACATGTCGATGAGCATCCGGTCACCGCGCCGCAGCCCGAGCGCGCGCAGCCCGCTCGCCACGGCCAGGACCCGGTCGCTCAGCCGTCGCCAGGTCCAGGTGCTCCCGTCCGCTCCGGTGACGGCGGGGAGGCCGCCGTACTCGGTGGCGTTGCGCCGCAGTAGCCGGGGCACCGTCTGTGTCCCCATCGCCGCGTCCACGTCGGCAGCCGTGATCATCCGTCGCTCCCTTCACCGGGTGCTCCGCGCGAACCCATCACAAACCCGAACGAGGTTCAGTGTCAATAGAAGGACCGAATAGTCACTTACTTAATTCGTCATCGCTCCAGGTAGACGCGTCTGATCGTGTGACGAGGCGGCGATTCCGTTCTTGCGTCGGTCGTTACACTCGGCCCATGTCGAGTCAGCGCCGAAGGCCGAAGGACCGCAAGGCGGCGATCGCCCTCATCGCCGCGGAGCGCTTCTGCGCCCGCGGTTACCACAACGTCGCGCTGGAGGACATCGCCAAGGAGGCCGGCATCACCGGCCCGGCGATCTACCGGCACTTCCCGACCAAGCAGACGTTGCTCGCCGCAGCGGTCGAGGAGCTCGGCGCGCACTTCGCGGAATGCGTCGCGGCCGGTGCCGGGGGAGACGCCCCGGCCGACAGCCTGGACGCCGCGTTGCGGGCGCTGGTGCGCTTCAGCTTCGACCGGCGCACGATGGCCCGGCTCTACCAGTGGGAGAGCCGCTACCTCGACGCCGGCCGGCAGGCCGCGCTCGCCGGCCCGTTCGCGAACGCCGTGCGCGCGCTGCGCGAGATGGTGTGCGGTGCCCGGCCCGGACTGCCGAAACGCGACGCCGCGACGCTGGTCACCGCGGCGCTCAGCGTGATCGCGAGTCCCTCCACCCACCGGGCGGCCCTGGCCCGGGGCAGGGCCGAACGCACCATCCTCGAGTGCGCCACCGCCGTGATCGCGGCGAACCTTCCCCCCGCGCCGTCGCGGCGGACACCGCCGCCGCGTTCCCGCGCGGACCGGTTCGCGCTGCTGCCCCGCCGGGAGCGGCTGCTCGTCGAGGCCGTCCGCCTGTTCCACGAACGGGGTTACCACCGGGTCAGCATGTCCGAGATCGGGGAGGCCGCCGGGATCAACGCCTCGAGCGTGTACTCCCACTTCGCGAGCAAGACCGATCTGCTGGCCGCCGCCTACTACCGGGCCACCGGCCGCCTGGAGCAGGCCGTCGCCGAGGCGCTGGGCGACGCCGGCACGCCGGCCCAGGCGCTGCGCCGGCTGATCGACACCTATGTCAGGAGCACGTTCGAACAGGCGGATCTCGCCGGGGTCTACCTCTCCGAGAGGGAGAACCTGGCCCCGGCCGACCGCCGGCGGCTACAGGCCGCCCAGCGACGGCACGTGGACACCTGGATCGGTCTGGTGGCCGAACTGCGCCCGGAGGAGGAACCCGCCGCGATCCGCTACCGCGTGCACGCGGCGTTGAACGTGGTGACCGACCTCGCTCGGTCGGCGAGCCCGTCGGCGACCGAGGCGAGGACCATCGCGTTGCTCCACCCGATCCTGGAGCCGTCGGGCGGCGGGGTCAGCCGGACGGTCGAGGCTCGCGGTCGGCGAGGGCGGTGAAGATGCGCGCGCACTCGGCGACGAGTTCGTCCTCGCTCATCGCGAGCGTGCCGGACAACCATGCGGTCAGGATCTGCGCCAGGCCGCCGACGACGAACTGGGCGGCGAGTTCCAGCCGTGGACCGTCGGGGATCCCGTAGGACCGACGTGCCTGCCCGCTGAGCAGTCGTGCGAAGAACCTGGAGGACTCCAGGCGTCGCCTCGCGAGCACGGGATCCGTCAGCGTCACGGAGAACAGCACCCGTCCACGCCGGGGATCCCCGGCCACCGCGCGGACGAGTCGCTCGAGCCCGGCCCGGATCTTGGCTTCGGCCCGTGGCCCGGCGGCCTCGACCGCGGCCAGGGTGGTGGCGGCGATGGTCTGCACGACGTGCTCATGGACGGCCGACACCAGCTCGTCGCGGTCGGCGAAGCTCTCGTAGAAGTAGCGCGGGGTCAGCCCCGCCCGCCGACACACGTGGCGGACGGTGAGCTGTTCCTCCTCGGCCGCCCCCAGCAGGTCGAGTCCCGCCTCGATCAGCTGGGCCCGGCGTTCCGTCCTGCGATCGGCGCCGGTCATCCCCCCGTAGACCCGCATCTCCGAAGCAGCCATGCGGCCATCTTGACAGATCGTCCACGCGGGAGTCTGATCTGGAAACAAGCGTTTCCAGATCCTCTGGGAGAGGTCATGCCCACCACCGAACCGGTTCCGTTCGACGAGAAGGCGATCGTCGGAGCGGCGCTCCTGGCGGGCGGCGCCAACGTGATCATGCAGCTGGCCCGGCCCGGCGTCGGCTACGGCGTGATCGAGAGCCGCGTGGAGAGCGGGCAGTTGCACCGCCATCCGATCAAGCGCGCACGGACGACGTTCAGCTACCTCGCCGTCGCCCTCATGGGCGACCCGGGGGAGCGGGCCGCCTACCGCAAGGCCGTGAACAAGGCCCACGCGCAGGTGCGCTCGGGCCCCTCCAGCCCGGTGCCCTACAACGCGTTCGATCCCGCCCTGCAACTCTGGGTCGCCGCCTGCCTCTACCGGGGGCTCGAGGACACCTACGAGGCGTTCATCGGTCCGATGACCCCTGCGGTACGGGACCGGCTGTACGAGTCCGCGGCGCCCCTGGGCACTACTCTGCAGGTGCGGCCACGCGACTGGCCCGCCGACCGCGAGGCCTTCGAGGAGTACTGGCGCGAAGAACTGGCGAAGGTCTCGATCGACGAGCCGGTGCGCCGCTACCTGCTGGGGCTCGCCGACCTTCGGTTCCTGCCCCGGCCGATCGGCACGCTCCTTGGAGGGTTCAACCGATTCGTCACCGTCGGCTTCCTGCCGCCGGAATTCCGGGAGCACGTGGGCCTCGCGTGGAACGCCCGAGCCCAACGCCGGTTCGACCGGCTCACCGCCGCCATCCGGGTCCTGTCCCGCTTCCAGCCGGCCGTGGTTCGCCGCTTCCCCTTCGACCTGTTGTTGTGGGACGTGCGCCGGCGCATCCGCACCGGCCGCCCACTGGTGTGACGAGGCGGCCCGGTCAGCCGGCGGTCCGCGCGCGCAGGCCACCATCGCGGTCATCGAGTCGGTCCTCGCCGAGCGCGTCGGGCAGGCGGGCATCGACTCGTTGCGGCAGGCCCTGACCGCCGACTGGGGTGAGCCACCGCTCGTCGCCGCCCCTTGAGCGGGCGCGGGCCGGGCCGGGAGGCCGGGTTCACACCTGGTCGAGGGTGACCAGTCGTTCGATGCCGCGGGCGGCGAGGTAGGCGGCGTCGGTACTGCGGCTGCGGAGCACGACGGCGGGGCGGGTGCCCGCGGCGACGAGCTTCATGAAGGGCTCGAAGAATCCGCTGTAGTCGGCCGCCGGGATCATGTCGTCGGGCAGTACGAGCGCGGTCGTCCGGACCCGCGGCGCCGGAGGGTGGGCGTCGAAGTCGGCGATGACCTTGCGGATGGTCCTGCCGATCGGCTTGATCTTGCGGTCGTTGGTGAACAGGCCGAGGTCGTATTCCAGGTCGACGTACCCGCTGAGCTTCGGGTTCAGGTCGTGGGAGTCCCACCAGGTGATGCCGAACAGGTGATCGCAGTCGGCCATCGAGCGGATCGAGCGCTCGGTCCAGGACGGGATGTCGGCCGCGTTCATCCACACGGTCGACACGCCGGTCTCCTCGATCCAGACCTTGCGGTCGAGGTCGGTGTGGAACGCCTTGATCAGTTCGATGAAGAACTCGGAGTAGTGCGTGGACGCGGTGGACAGCGACCCGTACCGCTGGATCACCTGGGTCCAGCCGGCCCAGGTGTGGTTGGCGGTCATCGTCCCGGCGGTCGCGAGTCCGTGGCGGGTCCAGTAGGCGTTGTTCTGCCAGGGCCAGTGGTCGATGCCCGAGACGTGGATCCTGCCCGGCGCGACCTTCTCGCAGGTGTCGAACAGGGCGGTGTGCCAGGCGTCGCCCTGTGCCTGGGTCGCCGTCATGCCGAGCGGGATGGCGAACCAGTGAATCTCGTTGGACAGGTCGAAACCCATGAACCGGCGGTGCCGCCCGATTCGTTCGGCGATCCGGCCGAGCAACCACTGCTCTCGCTCGATCGCGACCGGATCGGTCAGGACGTTACGGACCTTTCCGTTGCCGTTGTCGATGAGGTACGGCGGAACGAAGAGCACTCCGCTCACCGCGCCGTTGAGAACGGTCACCTGGACGTCCAGGTGCCGATCGTCGGCGAGGTCGAGCAGCTCCTCCAGCCGGTCGAGCTGCTCACCGCGCACGTAGGTGGCGTTGGGCTGGAGCTCCGACCAGAGAAGCATGATCCGGATGTGGTCCATCCCCAGGGAGGCGATGTCGTCGAGGTCGGCCGCGATCGACGCCCGCTTCCAGTCCGACCAGGAGAACCACCAGTTCTCGCTCGGTACGTAGTTCACGCCGAACCGGACCGGACGGTGTCGGCCGCGGTCGGCGGGCGCCGGGGCGCCGGTGCGCGTCGCGGCCGCGGCGTTCGCCGTGGCCGGGTTCAGCAGCGTGGAGATCGCGGCGGCGCCCGCCGTCGCGCCGAGGAATCTCCTGCGGGCCATCGGCGACCGGTCTTCAGCGGATGCGGAGGGGAGTTCGGGCACGAGGGACTCCTTCGGACATCAGCGACTAAACCGGTTTAGCACAACAGGGAAGCCCCATCTCAGTCAAGCGTCGGTCAAACGTGACGGAATGCGCGCCGGCACCCTGGTCTGCTCGCCCTTTCCCGCGACGGATCCGATCCGCGCGGTACGCGGTCGCATCGGGGCGGAAGCGGTGAGCGGCGCCCGGTCCCGCTCGCCGGTCCCGTCGAACCGATGACCGCGCCCGCCGCCGGGTCCTCGTGCCCGGGACGCGCCGGTCCCGGGACGGCCGGCCCCCGGGTCGGCGGTGGGGGAGGTGTCGACCGGATGGCGGAATCGGATGTCCGAAATCTTCTCGTAACACCCATTGACATCGCCGAAACGGCGAGTACGGTGTGATCTCAACGATCACGTGAACGTTAATGTTCGCCTCCGAAGCCATCGATTCGGCTGCCCTCGCAGTCGACTCGGCCGCCGGATCCTCGGCCGACCCCCCGTTCCGACCACACCCCCTACGTGAACGTCCGCCCGAAGGGAACGTCCTGTTGACGACCACGCCCTATGCCGATCCACGGCTGCTCGACCCGAGACTGGCCAAGTTCAACCCGCTGCGCCGGATCCTCGTGCACGACGACTTCAACAGCGGCACCCACGGATGGGTCGAGCTGATCGGCAACCACGATGAGCACGGCGACCTCGACACCGTCGATGAGCACATGTCCGACTTCCGGCCGCCGCAGCTCAGTTCCTGCAGCTTCTTCGACGTGGGCACGCATGGGGCCATGTCGGGCACGTACGCGTTGAAGGTCGCGACCCGGCCCGTCACCGGGCACACCGGGGTCGCGATCCGCAGGCTCACCATGTCGGGTCGCGGCAAGGTGCAGTTCGAGACGTACCTGGCGTACAAGGCCGAGGCGGCCTCGGCCGAGAACGGTGCCGCGACCGCGCCCGGCGGCGGGCGGTGGGACGCGAACAACCATCCGTCGGAACAGCAGTTCGGCGCGTTCACCGTCGCGACCGACATCTGTGACGGTGTGCGCTACCACAACGTGGTGCGGTACCTGAACACCGATCTGGACCACCGGGTGCGGCACCAGTGGGTGTATCCCACCGTCCCCGAGCCGACCCCGCGCGAGCACTTCGAGGGCAAGATCAAGCTCGAGCGGACCGCGGACTTCACCGCCCCGAACCCCGACGACTGGAAGCCGTTCGGCGAGCAGGACATGTGCTTCAACGAGGTCCCGACCAAGGTCAACTGGCACTACCTGCGCTGGGTGATCGACACGAGCACCCGCAAGAACGTCGAGCTCCAGGTCAACGACGTCGTCCACGACATGTCCGATGTGCCGGTTCCGCCGTACGACGAGGAGTACGGGTCGCTGCAGAACCTGCTGAACTTCTACGTCTCCGTCCGTACGCACACCGATGTCCGGAACTTCCTGTATCTGGACTCGGTGCTGATCTCGGTGGACTGGTAAGGAACCAACGAAAATGCGACAGTCACTCACCGCGGTCATCGAGCGCAACACGACGCTGACCGGCGAGTTCACCACCGAGCCCTACGAGGCGGCCTGGGCCGGCGAGGCCCGCTGGTTCGTGCGCGTGCTCGACTCCACCGGGCGTTCCCCTCGTGTTCTCGTGCGTACGCAGATCTCTCCGGACGGCCTGCACTGGTGCGATCTGGACGGGGTCGACCAGATCGTCACGCCCGGCGACGGACCGCTGCACAGCTGGGCGGCGACCGGCTTCGGCGGTTGGCTCAGGCTGCGCGGCACCGTCGTCGGCGAGCAGGGTCCGGAGGACGGCTCGCGGGACGAGGCCGCGGCCGTCAAGGTCCTGATCTACCTGGCGTTGAAAGCATGACCGGGGCGGCGGCATGAGGAGAGCGGACAGGCCGGAGACCGGCGCGCGCGTCGGGCGCCGGGACTTCCTCGCCATGGCGGGGCTCGGATCCACGGCGGTGCTCCTCTCGGGCTGCGGCATCGGAGGCGGCGGTGGTGGCGTCCCGAAGGGGGCGTTGCGCGCCGCGTTCGGCCAGCCGGTCACCGACCTGGATCCCTACAACGCCGCGACCGCGGTCGATGAGGCGTCACTGATCGTCAAACGCCTGGTGTTCGACACCCTGGTCCGGCGCCAGGGCGACCGGCTGGTCCCCGGGCTGGCGAGCGGCTGGAAGCGTACGGACGACACCACGTGGGTGTTCACGCTGCGCGGCGGCGCTCGGTTCCACAACGGGACGCCGGTCACCGCCGCCGACGTCGTGGCCTGCCTGAAGCGCACGAAGTCGGTCGCGTCCGCGCAGACACCGCTGTGGGCGTCGGTCGCCGGCGCCGAGGCCCGGGACGACCGCACGGTGGTCTTCCACACCGACGGCCCGCTCGGCTCACTCCCGGTCAACCTCACCCTGCTCTTCGTCGTCCCGGCCGCCCGGGTCGCCGACCCGGAGCAGAAGCGCCGCCCGATCGGCTCCGGACCGTTCCGCGTCACCGGGTTCACGCCGTCGACGTCCGTCGAACTGGCGCGGTTCGACGGTTACTGGGGCGGCCGGGCCGATCTGCCCGGGATCTCGATGCCGTACATCGCCGAGACCTCATCGGCGATCACCGCCCTGCGCAACGGCGACGTCGACCTGCTCTGGCCGATCCCGCCGGACCAGTTGCCCGAGGTCACCGGGGTGGGCGGCGTGACCGTCGAGTCCGTTCCCTCGTGGACGTACTTCCTCAACTGGTTCAACTGCTCGCGCCCGCCGTTCAACGACCCCAACGTCCGCCGGGCGATGTGCCAGGCCGTCGACCTGCCGCAGATCGTGCGGTCGCTCTTCGGCCGTGGGGGACAGCAGATGCGCGCGCCGATCCCGTCGACGGTCGCCGGGTACGCCGCGCAGGAGCCCTGGAGGCACGATCCGGCCGCCGCGAGGCGCCTGCTCGCCGACGCCGGGCTCGGCAGGGGCTTCACCACCTCCATGATGTGGTTCGACGCCACGGGTCCGCTCGCCCGTGAGCTCGCCGAGTCGATGATCTCCTCGTGGGCGGAGATCGGGGTCACGGTCCGCCCGCAGAGCATCGAGAAGGCCCAGTGGCTGGAGCGCCTGAACAGTCTCGACTGGGACATGAACCTGCAGACGAACACGGTGACCACGGGCGACGCCGCGTTCACCGTCGGGCGGCTGTACACGTCCAAGGCCCACCGGATGGGCTACAAGAACCCGGCCCTCGACCAGATCCTCGCCCGTGCCGCGGCGGCCCCCTACGGGCCGGACCGCGACGCTCTCTACGGCGAGGCGTGCAAGATCATCTGGTCCGACGCCGTCGGGCTGTTCCCCGTGACCCTCGTCACCGGGTACGGGCGCTCGGGCCGGCTCACCGGCTTCACCCCGGCCCCGAACAACCAGCCCGACCTCGCGGCGGTGGGGCGCCGATGACACCGTGCCGGAGGATCCGATGAGCCCACGACGCCGTACGACGCTGCGCGACATCGCCGCGTCGCTCGACCTGTCCGTCAACACCGTCTCCCGGGCGCTCGCCGACAAGGACGCGGTCGGCGTGGAGACGCGGCGACGCGTCAAGGCCGAGGCCGAGCGACTCGGCTATGTGCCCAACACGATGGCCCGATCTCTGGTCCTGCAGAACGCGATGACCCTCGGGCTGGTCATCACGAACCCGTCCAACCCGTTCTACGCCCGACTGATCTCCGCGATCGAGGAACGCGGCCGCACCCGCGGCTACTCGCTCATGCTGATGGTCACCGAGGACTCGATCGACAACGAGCGCCGCGCCGCCGAGGAGCTGATGCGCTGGGGCGTCGACGGGGTGCTGGCCATCCCGGTCCAGCACGGTGCCGAGCACTGGGAGGGGCTCCGCAAGTCCGGCATCCCCCTCGTTCTGCTCAACCGTCATCTGCCCGGCCTCGACGTCGACCTCGTCGGCGTGGACTACTACGCGGGCGCCCGCGCGGCGACCGAGCACGTGCTGAGCACCGGCGCCACCGAGCTGTATCTCGCCGAGGAGAACCTCGACATCTCGCCGGTCTCGGAACGCATCCGGGGGTTCCACGACACGCTCGCGGCCCACGGTCTCAGCGCTCCCGACGACGCGGTCGTCCGCGTCGACTCACCCGGAGGGGGCGGCGTCTCGGTCCCGTTCGATCCCGGTCCCGCGTACGAGATCGGCGCCGCCCTCGCCCGGAGAGCCGGTCCCGGCGCCGTCGTACTGGCGGGCAACGACTATCACGCCCTGGGTCTGTACCGCGCGTTCACCGAGCACGGTCTGCGGGTCGGCGTCGACGTGGGCGTCGTCGGCCACGGCGACCATCCCTTCTCGGCGTACCTCGACCCGGCGCTGACCTCGGTCCGGCTGCCCGCCGCCGAGGTGGGGCGGGCCGGCGTCGACCGGCTGCTCGAACGCGTCGAGACCGCCGGGCGGGCAGAGGACGGCGAGGCCGCCCCGGCGAACACGCTGCTGCCTCCCGAGCTCGTCGTACGCGCGTCCGTCCCCCGGCCCGCCGGAGGTGAGCACTGATGGGAGTGTTCGTGGCCAAGCGTCTCGCCCAGGCCGTGGTGGTCGCCTGGGGCGCGCTGACGCTGGTCTTCATCATCGTCCGGGTCGTGCCCGGCGACCCCGCGAAGCTCATCCTCGGCCCCGACGCCTCGGCCGACCAGGTCAAGAACGTGCGGGCGGACTTCGGCCTCGACCATTCTCTGGGGCAGCAGTACCTGGAGCACCTCGGCGGAGTCCTGCGCGGCGACCTCGGCGACTCCTGGCGGCTCGGCGGGTCCGCGCTCGGCGACACGCTGGCACGCTTCCCCGCGACCCTCACCCTGTCCCTGGCCGCACTCGTACTGACCGTGCTGCTCGGCTTCCCGCTCGGCATGCTGTGCGCGCGCCGGCCCGGAAAGGTGCTCGACCTTCTGGTGTCCACCGGGTCGCTGGTCGGGCAGGCCGTCCCGTCGTTCTGGCTCGGCATCGTCCTGATCCTGCTGTTCGCCCGCGAACTCGGATGGCTGCCCGCCACCGCGGACGGGTCGTTCGCCGGGGTCCTGCTCCCGGCGTTCACCCTCGCGCTGCCGTTCATCGGCTGGCTCGCCCGCCTGGTCCGCAACGGCGCCCTGGAAGAGGGCGCCAAGGACTACGTGCGCACGGCCCGCGCCAAGGGCGTACCGGAGGGACTGGTCCAGTACGTGCACGTGGGCCGGAACATCGCGGTCCCGGTCGTCACCGTGCTCGGCCTCCTGATGGGCAACTTCATCGCCAACGCGGTCATCATCGAGGTCGTCTTCTCCTGGCCGGGCATCGGGTCGCTGATGGTCGACGCGATCACGAACCGCGACTACGCCGTCGTCGAGGCCGCGGTCCTCACGATGACGCTGTCCTACATCGTCCTGAACCTCCTGGTGGACGTCGTCTACTTCGCCCTCGACCCGCGCCTCACCCCGGAGACCACATGAGCGAGCGCAGCGAGCGAATCGATAGCACAGTGCCTCTGGTCACTCCTCCGACGAAGGAGGACGCATGACCAGTATGAGTATCCCGGCCGGTGGAGTGGCCGTGGAATCGCGCACCGCCCGGCGCCGCGTGCCGGTACGGGTCTGGGTCGGCATCACGGTGCTGGCGGTGTTCGTCCTCGCCGCGCTCGTGGGTCCGCTGCTGCGGCCGTACGACCCGGTCGCGACGGATCTGCCGAACCGGCTCCTCGCCCCCGGCTCGCACACCCACGGGGGCGGGATCGCCTGGCTGGGCACCGACCAGGTGGGACGCGACCTGCTCGCCAACCTGCTCGCCGGGGCCCGCATCACGCTCCTCGTCGCCGGTGCCACGGTCATCGTGGGGGGAGCCGCCGGTCTCGTCGTCGGGCTGCTCTCGGGGTACTTCGGCGGACCGTTGGACACGATCCTGTCGCGCATCGGCGACGTGCAGCTCGCCTTCCCCTCGATCCTCCTGGCGATCCTGCTCGCCGGCGTCCTCGGCCCGAGCATCACGAACATCGTCATCACGCTCGCGATCACCCGCTGGGTCATCTTCGCCCGCGTCGTTCGCGCGTCGGCCATGTCGACGCGGCGGCTCGAGTACGTCGACTCCGCGCGGGTCCTGGGCTGCGGGCACCTCCGCATCCTCCTCCGGCACGTGCTGCCGTTCTGCTGGCAGCCGCTGCTCGTCGCGGCGACGGTCCAGGTCGGCCTCGTGATGGTCGCCGAGGCGTCGCTGAGCTTCCTCGGCCTCGGGGTGCCGGTCGACACGGCCTCCTGGGGCGCGACGGTCTCCCTTGGACGCGACTACCTGGGGTCGGCGTGGTGGATCTCCACGGTGCCGGCCGCCGCCCTCGCCCTCGTCGTCACCGCGGTCGGCGTGGTCGGCGACGGCTTCCGTGATCTGTCCGACCCCCGGTCCCAGATCTGAACGAGAGGAGCGACCCGATGCCTTCCACCATCGACGAGGTCGCCGGGGCCACCGACGCGCCCCCGATCGCGCGGCTGCGCGACATCCACATCGGCTTCGGCGCCCACGGGAGGGAACGCCCGGTCATCCGGGGCGTCGAACTCGACCTCGTACCGGGACGGGTCACCGCTCTGGTCGGGGAGTCCGGCAGCGGCAAGTCCATGACGACCCTCGCCCTCATGGGGCTGCTGCCCAAGGGGGCGCGCGTCAGCGCCGGGTCGGTCGAGATCGACGGGCAGGACACGGCCGGGTTCACCGACGCGCAGTGGAGGCGGCTCCGGGGCCCGAAGATCGCGATGGTCTTCCAGGACCCGATGGCCGCCCTGAACCCGTCCTTCACGGTCGGGTGGCAGGTGGCCGAGACGTTCCGGCGCCACCGGGGCGTCTCCCGCCGGGCCGCCCGGGACCAGGCGGTCGCGCTCATGCGGACCGTCGGGATCCCCGACGCCGAACACAAGTACGACGCCTACCCGCACGAGTTCTCCGGCGGGATGCGCCAGCGCGCGGTGATCGCCATGGCGCTGGCCCTGGAGCCCGAGATCCTGCTGGCGGACGAGCCCACGACGGCCCTCGACGTCACGGTGCAGGCGCAGATCCTGCGGCTGCTCACGGCCCGGCAGGCCGAGGCGCGGATGGCGATGCTGCTCGTCTCGCACGACCTCGGGGTGGTCGCCAGCGTCGCACAGCACGTGGCGGTGATGTACGCCGGCCGGATCGTCGAGGCCGGGCCCCTCGACGAGGTCTACACCCGTCCGGCGCACCCGTACACGCGCGGGCTGCTCGACGCCATGCCGGATCCCGGCCGGCCCGGCCGGCTGGTGCCCATCGGCGGGCAGCCTCCCGTCCCCGGCAGCGTACGGACCGGCTGCGCCTTCGCACCACGTTGTCGCTTCGCCACCGACGTGTGCCGGACCGACGCCCCCGAGCCGGTGCCCGTCGCCGGGGCCGGCACGGCGACCTCCACCGGCCACACCGCCGAATGTCACCACACCGCCCGAGTACTGGGGGCGAGCTCTTGAACACCGCACAGGCGAGCCTGCCCGAGGCCGAGACCGCCCTCCTGCGAATCCGCGGGCTGCGCGCCGGATATGCCACGAGAGGCCGCTCCGGGTTCGGCCGGCGTCGCGTCGACGCGGTCGCCGGCGTCGACCTGACGGTCCGGGCGGGTCAGACCGTCTGCGTCGTGGGGGAGTCCGGATGCGGCAAGTCGACTCTGGCCCGATCGATCGTGGGGCTGCTGGATCCGTTCGGCGGGACGATCTCCTTCGAGGACGTGGACCTGTCCGCGGCCGGGCGACGTGAGCGGCACCGGATCGCCCGTGACCTGCAGATGGTCTTCCAGGACCCGTACACCTCCCTGAATCCGCGGATGCGTGTCGCCGACGTCATCGCCGAGGGCTGGCGCGTGCACCGGGGTGTGCTGGCCACCAGCGAGCACGCCGCCGAGATCGACCGCCTGCTCGCACTCGTCGAACTGGACTCCTCCTATGCCGGACGCCGGTTGCACGAGTTGTCGGGAGGTCAGTGTCAGCGGGTGAGCATCGCGCGGGCACTGGCCCTGCGACCGAAGCTGATCGTGTGCGACGAGGCCGTCTCCGCCCTCGACGTGTCGGTGCGCGCGCAGATCCTCAACCTGCTCATGGAGCTCCAGGAGGAGCTGGGGATCGCCTACCTGTTCATCTCCCACGACCTCGACGTCGTCCGTCACATCGCGGACGAGGTGGCGGTGATGTACCTCGGCACCGTCGTCGAGCACGGCACGGCCGCGCAGATCTTCGAGAACCCGCGGCACCCCTACACCCGGGCGTTGCTGTCGGCGGCCCCGTCGATCCACGACCGTCCGGGTGGCACGGGTGAGCCGGCCCTGATCGGCGAGGTCCCGTCGCCGACGGCGCCGCCGTCGGGGTGCCGGTTCCGGACCCGGTGCCCGATCGCGGCCGACGTCTGCGCCACCGACGTGCCCGAGTTGCGGGTCCACGGCGACGGCGACCACGCGGCGGCGTGTCACTTCGCCGGCGAGCCGCCTCGTGACGCCGTGCCGTAGGCCCTGTCTCAGTCCATGGCCGCTGGGCCGGGCTCTCCGGCGTCGACAGGGTCTTCGGGCGCGGTGGCCAGCCGGAAGGTCTTGATGGCCAGGTGCAGCAGGAGACGGTCCGCCCCGGAGTCCAGGTCGAGGCCGGTCAGCGCCTTGATCCTGGACAGCCGGTAGTACAGGGTCTGCCGATGTACGGAGAGGGCCTCGGCGGTGCGCTGGGCATGACCGGCGTGGTCCAGGTAGATCTCGGCGGTGCGCAGCAGGTCGGCGCGCGCGGGCTCCAGGAGGGGGAGCAGGGCCGGGTCGGCGGGCGGTGCCGTCGGTGTCGCCATCGGGGGCGCGGCGATCAGCCGGTAGGCGCCCAGTCCGTCCCAGCAGGCCACGGGTCCCAGCCGGGGTTCGGCGCGCGCCGCCCGTACCGCAAGCCGGGCCTCCCGCCATGAGTGCCGCGCGTCGGGCAGGTCCGTCCTGGCGCCGCCCACGCCCGCGAGCGTCCTATCGGAGCCGGCGATCGAATCGAGGAGTCCGGCGGCGATCGTACGGGCGGGGGCGGTCTGGGCGGGGTCCGGCAGCGGCACGAGGAGCGCCAGGCCACTCGGGCTCCGCCGGCTCAGCACGCCGCCGGGGAACCGGATCGGAGTGGCTCGCGGGGCGGGGCTCACCCAGACCACGGTGACGGACGCGGACGCCGACACCGGATGCCGCAGCGCGCCGAGGGTCCGGGCGGCCTCGGCGCGGTCCGCGGCCGAGCCCGACAGCAGCCGCGCGAACGCCCGCGGCGCGGCCTCCGCCTGCCAGAGGTCGGCGGCCAGCAGCCGTCCGGCCCGGGTCGCCAGGGTCATCACCCGGGTCATGCGGGGATCGGCGGGGTCGACGGCGCCGTCGTCCAGCAGCCACAGGTAGCCGTAGACGGCGCCCTCGTGCCGGGCGGGCAGGCACAGCCGCGCGCGGATCCCGGCCGCGGGGTCGGCGGGGGTGCGGGTCGGGCCGGTCGCGCGGGCGATCCCGAAACCCTCGAACCAGGCGCGGACCGCCGGGGAGGAGCGGCGGCGCAGGATCGAGCGGGTGCGCACCGGGTCGAGGTCGTCGTCGTGGGAGCTGAAGGCGATGAGGGTGAACTCGCGGTCCTCCAGCGTCACCGGTGCCTGAAGGAGCGCCGACACCTCGTCGACCAGGCTCTGGTAGTCGCTCATTTCATACAAATGTACAAGGCGTGGTGGTCAGGGTCGTGACCGCTGTCGATGGTGGCCGAACCGCCCGGCTCGTACCTTCGAGAGCATCGATGATCCCCGCTTTGACCTGGGAGGTTGCCAGTGCTGGGCCCTGTCTTGCTCGCCGCCTCGCGCAGTGACCGGATCCATCGGATCGTCAGCCGGGCCCCCGTGACCCGGCCCGTCGTCGACCGTTTCATCGCCGGGAACGGGCTGCCCGAGGCACTGGAGGTCGTCGACGCGCTGACCGCCGACGGCATCGAGGTCACCCTCGACCACCTGGGCGAGGACATCACCGACGCCGCCCAGGCCCGTCGCAACCGCGACGCCTACCTCGCGCTGCTGGACGCGCTCGGCGGCAGGGGGCTGGGCGGGCGCGCCGAGGTCTCGGTGAAGCTGTCGGCGTTCGGCCAGGGCCTGCCCGGCGGCCATGACCTGGCCCTGGCGGGCGCGCGCAGGGTCTGCGAGGCCGCCGCGGCGATCGGTACCACCGTCACGCTCGACATGGAGGACCACACCACCGTCGACTCCACCTTGGCGATCCTCGCCGAGCTGCGCCGCGACTTCCCGCGGACGGGTGCCGTCCTGCAGGCGTACCTGTCGCGTACCGAGGACGACGCACGGGCACTGGCCGTCGAAGGGTCACGGGTGCGCCTGGTCAAGGGCGCCTACAAGGAGCCGGCCTCCGTCGCCTACCAGAGCAAGCGGGACGTGGACCTGGCCTACGCGCGCTGCCTGCGGATCCTGATGGCCGGAGACGGCTACCCTATGATCGGCTCGCACGACCCGCGGATGATCGAGCTGGCCCTCCGGCTCGCCGAGAGGGACGGCCGCTCGCCCGACACGTACGAGTTCCAGATGCTCTACGGCATCCGCGACGCCGAGCAGCGCCGGCTGGCCGCGGAGGGGCGGCGGATCCGCGCCTACGTGCCCTACGGCGCCGACTGGTACGGCTACTTCATGCGCCGCCTGGCCGAGCGGCCGGCGAACCTCGCCTTCTTCCTGCGCTCGTTCACCACCCGCCACTGACCCCCCAGGAGGTTCCCATGGACGCCATCACCCGCGTGCCCGCGCCGGTCAACGAGCCGGTGCACGACTACCGGCCCGGCAGCCCCGAGCGCGCCCGGCTGGAATCCGAGCTGGCCGCGCTGTCGGGCGGCGACGCCGAGCTGACCTGCACGATCGACGGCAAGGAGCGGATGGGCGGCGGCGAGCGGATCCCCGTCGTCCAGCCGCACAGCCACCGTGAGGTGCTGGGCACCACCGCCAACGCCGACCACGCCGACGCGCGGGCCGCCCTTGACGCCGCCCGCCGGGCCGCCCCCGGCTGGCGGGCCCTCGACTTCGACGACCGGGCGGCGATCCTGCTGCGCGCCGCCGACCTGCTGTCGGGGCCCTGGCGGGAGCGGATCGCCGCCGCCACGATGCTGGGCCAGTCCAAGACCGCCCAGCAGGCCGAGATCGACGCGCCCTGCGAGCTGGCCGACTTCTGGCGGTTCAACGTGCACTTCGCCCGCCAGATCCTGGCCGAACAGCCCGTCTCGTCGCCCGGCGTGTGGAACCGCGCCGACCATCGCCCCCTGGAGGGCTTCGTCTACGCGGTCACCCCGTTCAACTTCACGGCGATCGCCGCGAACCTGCCGACGGCGCCCGCGCTCATGGGCAACACGGTGATCTGGAAGCCCTCACCCACCCAGCAGTTCGCCGCGCACTTCACCCTGCGGCTGCTGGAGGAGGCCGGACTGCCGCCCGGCGTGATCAACATGGTCACCGGGGACGGCCGTGCCGTCTCCGACGTCGTGCTGACCGACCCCGACCTGGCGGGCGTGCACTTCACCGGCTCGACCGCGACCTTCCAGCACCTGTGGCGCACCGTCGGGGAACACCTCACCGGCTACCGCACCTACCCGCGCCTGGTCGGCGAGACCGGCGGCAAGGACTTCATCGTCGCGCATTCCTCCGCGGACCCGGCGGCGCTGGTCACGGCCCTGATCCGCGGCGCGTTCGAGTACCAGGGGCAGAAGTGCTCGGCCGCCTCCCGCGCCTACGTGCCGCGCTCCCTGTGGGGGCGGATCAGGGACGAACTGGTCGCCGAGACCGAGGCACTGACCATGGGGGACGTACGCGACCTTCGCAACTTCGGCGGCGCGGTGATCGACGCCCGGTCCTACGGCCGGCTCGAGGACGTCCTGGAGCGCGCCGCCAAGGACCCGTCCATCGACGTCCTGGCGGGCGGGACCTGCGACGACCAGGTGGGCTACTTCGTCCGCCCGACCGTCCTGGTCTGCGACGACCCGGGCCACGAGGTGTTCCGCACGGAGTTCTTCGGCCCCATCCTCGCCGTCCACGTCTACGACGACGCCGACTACGAGCCGATGCTCGCCCAGCTGGAGTCGGTCAGCCCGTACGCGCTGACCGGGGCGGTCTTCGCCCGGGACCGGGTCGCCATCGCCCGCGCCACCGAAGTGCTGCGGTTCGCCGCCGGCAACTTCTACATCAACGACAAGCCCACCGGCGCGGTCGTCGGCCAGCAGCCCTTCGGCGGCGGACGCGCCTCGGGCACGAACGACAAGGCCGGTTCCGCCCAGAATCTGCTGCGCTGGACGTCCACCCGGACCATCAAGGAGACCTTCGTCCCGCCGGCCGGCCACCGCTACCCGCACATGGGCTGACCCGCCCCATGAGCCACCGGCTCCGCACAACGGCGTGCGGGGCCGGTGTCGGCCGCCCTGGACTCCGAAGCCACCGGCGAACGTTCCCGGGCCGCCGGGCTCCGACCGGCGAAGGCCGACACACCCGTGGGCGTCACAGCATGACCGCTCCCACGACGGCCGCCGACGCGATGACGAGAAGGGCCACGACGTTGGCCGTGATGTCCGTTCTCAGGGAGCGGCGTTCGGCCACGCGGTCCAGGGTGAAGACGGCCGGGTCGGCCGGCGTGTAGTGGACCGTGACCTCCCGGCCGTGTGCGTCGGCCGGGTCCGGAATCCCCGAAGCGCAGTAGGCGGTGACGACCGCGCCCTCGCGGGTGGTGAACGCCACGACCGGCGTGATGGTGGTGGAGGTGCTGCCTTCCGCATCGGTGCTGACATCCTTGAGCACCGCGATGACCCGGCCCTGGACGGCGACCATGGAGGCCAGCGTCTCGCGACGGCGGTGCGTGTCGCGCACGTTCCCGGGCAGGTGGCAGGCGATGACGACGGCCCACGGCCCGCAGAAGCCGATCAGCGCCCAGGGCCAGCCCCGGTCGATCGCGGCGACGACCACCACCCCGATGTAGATCAGGAAGACCGCGAAGTTCGGCCAGCCCAGTCCGCGGCCGCCTTCCTGGGGGTGGCTGGTGAACCGGAAGGCGTGCGGTCTCCCGCGCGGGTAGTGGATTCCGATCTCCCGGCCCGTCCACGCGGCGGTGATCATCTCGCCCCGCTCACCGTCGTTCGTCACGATGACCTCCTGCCCGGTGGACGGGGCACGGTAGGAGACGACCACCGATATCCCGCCCTTCCGGGAGCCGCCGTGCCGGGGCTCCCGCACCCGCTCGATCCGCCCCCTGACCCGGACCGTCCGCTGGTCCCGGGTCATCCCTGCCAGCGACCGCCCGTAGCCGAGCAGCGCCGCCGTCCCCAACACCGCGCACCACAGCGCCAGATATCCGTGCCAGCCCATATGTCTTCCTCCTGCCACTTCGGGAACGGTCTGCCGGACACACCGGTGCCGGTCCTCCCGGCCTTGACGCCGGCCGACGGGCGGTCTCCCGCGGGTACCGACCGGGCCCCTGGTGTCAGCGCGCCGGGCTGCGTCGCACCACCTCGCCCTGTCCGTCCGCTTCCATTGAGGCCGTACCTTCGGGGCCGGTAACGGTGACCCTGATCGTGAGGGAACCGGTGACGCGGTCGGCGGTGAGCTGCCAGGTCTGTGGGGAGTCGATGCCGAGGGTGGTCCTGGCCTCCTCGACCAGGGCGGGGACGCGGTCGTAGGGCAGGGAACGCGGGTCGAAGTGCGGGGCCCCTGTGCCGGGGGGAACGAAGACGACCGACAGCAAACGTTCCTGTACGACGAGGGTGAGTGCCTGGTGCGTGTCCTCGCCCTTGGCGAGCGAGTCGACGGCCCGGCGCAGTTCCCCCTTGTCGAGCATCGACCGGCCCTGGCCGAGGGCGACCGTGCCGGACGCGGACGTCACGATGGTGGTGGACGACGTGGAGGAGACAGACGGCTTGGAAGAGCGCGGCTGCACGGCGCCGCCCTGGTCGGCCAGGTCGGCACGGAAGAGCAGGATCACGGCGGCAGCACCGAGCAGCAGGCCCAGGAGCGTGACGAAACCGCCGGCACGGCCCTGCGGGGGATCGCTCACCAGAGCCGGCCCGGGCGCCGAGTCGATGCGGGCCCCGGCCACCCGTTCCTCCCACTCGGGTGTCGGCCGCTTCACGATCCTCACCCGCCACGGCCGGTCCGGCGCGTACTGGACCACCAGGACGCTGCGCGGCCGGTAGTCGGGGAGGTCGACGAGGTTGATGTCTTGCGTGATCTCGACGCGGTACGCCGACGCGTCGTCCGGTGCGACGGTGAGATCGAACCGCACCGGTACGTCACTGCCCTCACCCCCGACGGCCTCCAGACTCTCGATCATCGCCAGAGCCGTGCGGGGTACGACGGCCGCCTCCCGGGCACGCTGCGGCACACCGGCGAGGAAGACGAGCAGGCCGTAAACCGCGGGCAGGCCCAGGCCCGTGACGATCAGCGGCACCCTCTCGATGACAATGCCGACGACGAGAGCGGCCAGCGACGTCCCGATCACGCTGCCCGTCAGGAATCCTCGGGCGAGGTCGACGGGAGCCTGGTGCGTGGGCGGCGTGCCCGTCGTGATCGTCACACGGGCAATTGTGCTGGTCCCCGGTGACGGCCGACAGACCTTCAGGTGATCTTCCGCGAGCCGGCATTCACACTGCGGACGCCGGCGCGGCCGCCCACCGGCAGCAGCCCGCCGAAGGCGAGGGCATAGGCGGTGAGTACCCAGTTGAGGTTCGCCTGGGCCATGTCCAGGCCCTTCTGGATCCGCGGTGCCGCCGCGGTGGCCGGCCAGGCGGCCGACTTCCGGACTCGACCTGATCACGCCGAGCGACTGAGTACCGCACCGGAGCGGTGCTCAGTCCGGTGAGGTGTGCCGGCGCCACGACGACCTCGCTTTCGGGTCTACAGTCGCGTAGCGAAGCGAGTGAAGAGTGAAGGGTGTGGCATGGGGGGACTGCAGTCCGGGGGCGGAACGAGTGCCGTCGCCGCGTCGGCGCACGCCGGGTGCGAGCGGTTCCGGCTGACCGATCCGTTCATCACCCGCAGGACCCGCAAGGCGCTGGCCGCGCGCGTCGGCCACCCCGACACCGGCGCCGGGATCCCCGAGGCCCGGTGGACGCGGGCGATGACCTTCGAGAGCCTCGTGCACTCCGAACTCTTCGTCTCCGCGCTGCTCACCCAGGCGGTCGGACGGCTCGGCCTCGCCCGCCCGGACGCCGTCCGCCGGCGCGACTGCCATGGCGACCTCGCCGACACGGCCGACGAACTGGCCCGGGCCCACCGTGAGGCGGAGTCCTCCGGTGCGGCGACCAT
Organism: Actinoallomurus sp. NPDC052274; assembly: GCF_040679475.1. NCBI lineage: Bacteria > Bacillati > Actinomycetota > Actinomycetes > Streptosporangiales > Thermomonosporaceae > Actinoallomurus > Actinoallomurus sp. NPDC052274. The sequence goes on along the minus strand of NZ_JBFAUT010000020.1, from coordinate 18,364 downwards.
GCTGACCGCGCTCGCCGTCCCGTACCTCGACCTCGAGTCCGTCCCCGACGCGACCCCCGTCCAGCCGGACTTCGCGATCGTCTGCCCCCGGGAGGAGGACGGCCGTACGGGCGGCTCCTGGCTGATCATGGGGGACGCGAAGGACTACGAACGGGTCCGCGCGCGCATCGACGACGGCCGGATGCTCAAGGGCTTCCTGCAGGTCGCGCTGGGCGCCGAGTCCGCCGCCGCCTGGAGCGGGCTGCCGACCGGCATGCGCGTGCACCGCCACGGTGCGCTGGCCGTACCGCGCAACGCCTTCTTGCAGCCCGAGGTCGTCGTGGAGCTGCTGGACGACCACCGGACCGAGGTCCGCGCGAGGGCCGATGAGCGGCTGAAGGCCAAGGCCGAGCTCGGCGCCGGGTTCCCGGCGGAAACGGAACTCGTCCCGTACGTCGCCCGGCTGACCGCGAACTTCGATCCGCGCGGCTGCGTGACCTGCAACCTCTTTTCGTACTGCCGGTCGGAGCTGCGCAATTCCGACGACCCGCGCGCCATCCTCGCCGAGATCGGGATCGACCGTCTCCGGCGTCCCGCCGTGGCGGGGCTCGTGACCGGTGAGAGCACCGACGGGCCCGCGCCGCGAAGCATCGTCGACCAGGTGCGCTCCACCGTCACGGGCCTGCCGTCCTGGACCGGGCGGCTGCGCATCGACCCGTGCGGCCTGCCGGGCACCGTCGACCTCGTCCTCGTGAAGTCGGACGCGTCGGCGCTGGGAGTGCACGGTGTGGCCGTGCGGAAGGTAGGGGCCGACGGACCGGCCGCCTGGGTTCGGCGGGTGTTCCCCGACCCGCAGTCCCCGTTCACCCGCCGGGCCGTGATGCGGATCCTCGGCGCGGCCGTCCGCGAGCTCCGGGAGGCGGGGGTCGGGCCGGTTCACCTGGTCGTCCCGGACCGGTCCACCGCCGACCTGCTGGCCACCGCCGCGGACTCCCTGGCCGGGGTCGAGCTCAGCCGCCTCCGTTGGCACCACGACCTGGACAGCGGCCGCCCGGCCCTCACCTTCGACGGGGAGCCGGCCACGCTGCCGGAGCCGCTGCACGACGACGAACGGCTCGCGGTCAGCTTCCTTCTGGAGGAGGACCGGGCCCGCGCCATGAGCCTGCGCACGCCCATCGTCGACGTACGGGCCGTGCTCGCCACCCACGTGACGCCCGGTGGCCCGGCCGCCGACGCCGGCCGCCTGGACTACCTCCTCACCTGGGCGGAGGCCACCGACCCGCTGGACCACCGCGAGGTCTCCGACGTCATCGCGCAGCAGCCGGAGACCCCCGGCGCCCGGCTGTCCAACGTCGTGTCCGACGCGATCGACAAGGCGCGGCGCGAGGAGGACCCGGCGGCGTACGAGGCGCTCGTCGGCGCGGCTCTGGACTACCGCGTCCAGGTGCTCGAGAGGGCGCAGCGCGTGCTCGGGGGAGTGGGGGCATCCCGCCTGCGTGAGGTGCACCGCGTCCTGGAGGCCGACGCGCAGGAGGTCTGGGGCCGCCGTGTCGCACTGCAGGCCTCCGACCTGGTCCGCTTCTCCCGGATGTACTCGCACTGGCGCAACGCCCATGTCGACCTGCTGGACGCCGATCGCAAGTGCTTCGACCAGCTCACCTGCCTCGTCGACACCTCGGTCGCACGCGACAGGGCGGCCGACGCCGGGATCCGCGAACTGGCCCTGGCGACCGTGATCGGCCTCGACCCCGTCCGGCTCGACGTGCAGTCACGGCGTCTGGGCGACGGGGCGGAGGTCGTCGCCCTGCACGTGGGTGATCGTGCCGTCGTCGAGCAGCCGGCCACGACCTTCAAGATTCAGCGAGGGTCTTTCAAGCTCGGGCGGTTGCCGATCGGGGCGCTCAGGCGTCTCGACGGCCTCGAGGGACTCCTCTGGGACCCCGAGGTCGTCCCCGACCTGGCGGTCGGCGACACCCTGGTCCTGGCGGACGCCACCTGGTTCACGCGGTTCAAGTCAGGCCATGAGCTCGCGGTGAAGCGGCCGTCCCCGGACGACCGGTCCGCTCCGAAGGTCACCTGCACCCCGGAGGCCTACGCCGAGGACCCGGAAGAGCACCAATGGTGCTGTCGGCCGCACACGGTCGCCGAGGCGGAATGGGCGGACACGCTCGCGGAGCGCCGATCCCGCGGTGAGCTCAACCCGGAGGTCTGGCCGCCGCTGGTCGACGAAGAACGGTTCGACGTCAGAGCGCCTGAGGAGGTACCGCTCCTCGTGGTGCCCATGCCCGTCCCCGACGATCTGACCATCGACGACCTGGACTGAACGGGAATGACGATCACCTTCTCGGCCCCCGCCGTACCGCCTGAAGAGGCGCTCCACCACGAGTCCGCGGCCGAGGGCAACATCGAGGCGGCGCAGCGAGCCATCTCCGCGCTGCTGTCGGCCCTCGAGGGGACCGCCCAGTACGACAGGATCCTGCTGCGCGCCGCCGCCGGCGCCGGGAAGTCCTACGCGCTCGTGCGCATGGTCCGCGAAGCCCTCGCCCATGAGAACTGCGCCAGGGTGGGCGTCACCGCGTTCGCGAACAAGCAGGTGTTCCCGCTCGCCGGCGAACTGGGCAGAGAGCTGGGCGCCTCCCGGGTCTGCCTGTTCGTGGCCAAGGACCGGCTGCCCGAGGTGCCGCAGGACGTGCTCGACCAGGTCTCCGTCGCGACCTCCGCCGGCGGCGTCCCCGACACGTGCGACGTGGTCCTCGGAACCTCCCACAAGATGGGCGCGTGGGGGGAGCCACAGCGGTTGCTCGACCGCCTCGGTCCCGGCGTCAACGCCACGCTGCCGTTCGACGTGCTGTTCGTCGACGAGGCCTGGCAGCTCCCCCTGCACCGCTACGCGACGGTCCAAGGACTCGCTCCGCTGTCCGTCGGGGTCGGCGACGTCGGCCAGCTGCCGCCGATCGACCCCGGCCAGAATCCCTGGCGCGGCGACCCCGGCTACAACCCCTACCGCGCCTGGCCGACCGCCTACGAGGGCGACGAGAAGACCTTCGCCGTGGACCTGCCCGCGGTATGGCGCCCGACGGCCGCGCAGCTTCCGCTCTGGCGCGCCTTCTACGGTGACTGGGACCGGCTGGACTGCGTGGCGGCCCCGGGCGACCGGACCGTCGAACCGCCGGCCATGACCGGACCCGCCGCCGCGGTCTGGGCGTCCGTCGCCACCGGCACGCCGACCCTGCTCGAGGTCGAGGGCCTCCCGGACCCCGAGGCGCCGGACATCGACCCGGACCTGCTCGGGGTGGTCGAGGAGGTGCTCATGCCCCTTCTGGAGGGCGGGTTCGCGATCACTCGCCGACGGTACGACGGCGTCGGCAGGCCCCTGAACGAGGAGCGGATCACGTCCGGCGCGCCGTCCGGGGATCCTCTGATCGTCGTCCTCGCCACGCGCAACCAGGCCGTGGACGACGCGACCGCGATGGTCGAACGCCTCACCGACAAGTACGGTCTGCCGGAGGGCGTGCTGCTCGCCTCGACGGTGGACTCCTGGCAGGGGCAGACCAACGCCATCACCGTCGCCGTCCACCCGCTGTCCGGCGCCGACCGGCTGGACGAGTTCAACTCGGCGTTCGGCCGGCTCGCCGTCACCTGCACCCGGGCCACCCACGGGCTGCTGATGGTGGCCCGAGCCGGTCTGGACGAGTTGCTGGGCGAGGCTCCGGCCCGGCCGGGTACGCCTCTCGGCGAGCCCGGAAACCGGTCCCTTCCGCGCCAGACCCACCAGCGGATCCTGACGACCTTCAGCCGCGGGACGTGGCGGTTCGGTCCCACGTCACCGTGAACGGGAATCCCCTGACTGGCGATCGGCCCACGGCGGCCATACGTCGCCCGCGCCGAATGAGCGACGCTCGCCCTACCTGATCCTGTTCCCGGTGGGTGACGAGCGCGGCCCCGGCCACCACCGCGACGCTTACGCTCGCCTGGAGTCGCGGGCCACGGACAGGCCCCAAAGCACCAGCGGCACCTGCAGGGGCAGGCGTCCGTACGCGGCCGCACGGTACGGCAACGCGCGGTGGCGCCAGTCGTAGGCCATCTTCACAGCCGAGTGCGGAGCGGGATGCCATGGTCGTTCACGCTATCTCGGCGGGTCGTCCGGGGCGCCGCCGTCTTGTGCTCTGGACGCAGATCAACGCCACAGACCGTGCGGAGAAGCAATAAAAAGGGGCAAGGGGATTATCCACTCCTTGCCACTACCAACGTATAGCGCATGGGGGGCCTTGCCACAAGGCCCCGGTCGTACCGCACAATTCCCCTTCGACACCGGGACGTACGGAAAGTGGGGGCTGCGGAGTGCGCGTCGTGTTGGTGACCTACGGGTCGCGCGGGGACGTCGAGCCGATGACGGGGCTGGCGCTGCGGCTCCAGGCTCTCGGCGGCGAGGTGCGGGTGTGCGCGCCGCCGGACTTCGCGGAGCTGCTGGACAGTGCCGGCGTGCCGCTGAGCCCCGTCGGCTGGCCGATCCGCGCGCTGGCGACGGGGGCCGTCTCCGGCAAGGCGCGGGTGGGCCTGTCCGACATCGCCGCCGAGCTGACCGCCATGGCCTACGAGACGGTCGCCGGGGCGGCCGAGGGCTGCGCCGCGGTGGTGGCCACCGGCTCGTTCCCGGCCGTGGCCGGTGCGCGGGCGGCCGCCGAGAAGCTGGGCGCGCCGTTCGTGTTCACGTCCTTCTCCCCGTGCTACCTGCCGTCGCCGCACCACCCGCCTCGCCCCCGGCCGGGCCAGGTGATCCCCGCGGAGGTGACCGACAACCGGGAGCTGTGGGACCTTAACGCGGAGCACATGAACGCGCTGTTCGCCGAGACGATCAACACCCACCGGACCTCGGTCGGCCTGCCGCCGGTGGACGGCACCCGCGACCATGTCTTCACCGACCACCCGTTCCTGGCGGCCGACCCGGTCCTGGGCCCGTGGCAGGAGACGCCGGAGCTCGACGTGGCACAGACCGGCGCATGGATCCGGCCGGACGAGCGCCCGCTGCCGGCCGGCCTGGAGGCGTTCCTGGCCGCCGGCGCACAACCGGTGTACGTGGGCTTCGGCAGCATGCCGATGCGGGGCGCGAACGCGCAGGAGGTCTCCCGGGCCGTCATCGAAGCGGTCCGGACGCAGGGTCACCGCGTCCTGCTCGGGAGCGGCTGGGCCGACCTGGCCCTGATCGACGACCGGGACGACTGCTTCGTCGTCGGCGAGGTCAACCAGCAGGCGCTGTTCCGCCGGGTGGCCGCGGTCGTGCACCACGGCGGCGCGGGCACCACGACGACGGCGGCCCGCGCCGGGGTACCGCAGGTGATCGTGCCCCAGGTCGCAGACCAGCCGTACTGGGCGGGCCGGGTGACCGAGTTGGGCATCGGCACCGGACACGACGGTCCGACGCCGACCGCCGAGTCCCTGTCGGCCGCGCTCAAGATCGCTCTGGCCCCCGAGACCGGTACCCGCGCGGCCACCGTGGCCGAGACGATTCGCACCGACGGGGCGGAGCTGGCCGCGAAGCTTCTGCTCGACATGATCGGCCGGAGCGGGCCCGCGGTGTCCGCGGGCTGATCCCCCGCAGATCACAGAATCCGGTCGATCGCGAACAGCGGTGGACAGCGCGCCGGCCGGCCTTGGATGCTGCATGACGCGAAACTGGTCGCCGTGGACGTCGCCACTGGGACAGTCCAGTACGCTACCGTCCCGCTGCCGGGCGACCGCTCCATCAGCGGCCTGACCACGGACGATAAGGGCCACGTGTGGGGCTTCTCGACCTGTAGGATCTTCGAGTTCGACCCGGCCACTTCAAGACCCCGGGCGATCTTCGCTCGGGGTCTTCTCGCAGGTCACGCGCGGTGGGCAGGGGGTGGACCGCCGGCCTTCCGCTTTCCGGGAGTGACATCGCCCCTGCTGACGCGGTAGGCCCCGCCGGCCGGTGCGGGAGCCTCTCGCCGGCTGGCCGGCTCCGCGGCCTGACGGAACCGGAAGAAGCGCTCACCACCGCCACCGCGTGCGGCGGACCTGACCACGGCGAGCGTGGGGGACGCAGACGCCGGTCGATGGGCGGTCAGGACGCGATGGCGGTGGTGAGCGAGCTTGCGGCGTGTGGGGGCGAAACCGCCGCATGGACGACGAACGCGCCGGCCGTCTCCGGTGCCGAGGGGGCCGGTGCCGTGGTTCGGCCGGTCGCCGAGACGCCCTGTCCCGTACCGCACCTAGGGGGCGGCGTGGTCTTCGGGAAGGCGGCGCGGCGCTCGGGGAACGCGTTCGCGGTCATGCCTCCGGTATAGACCGACGCCGCCGGGGAAACGGACTAGATTCACGAATGATGAATCAAGGGGATGTATCGGACACTCGTTCGCTACATTGAGGGCGTGGAACTACGGCAGCTAGCGTCGTTCCTGGCGGTTGTCGAGGAAGGGCAGTTCGCCCGCGCCGCCGCCCGGCTGTTCCTGTCGCCGCCCGCGGTGACGGGCCACATCCAGCGGCTTGAACGCGAGCTGGGCGTCCAACTCCTCGAACGCTCACCGATCGCACTGACACCGGCGGGCGAGCGCCTCGTGCCGCACGCCCGTACGATGCTCGCCGCAGCCAACGCCGCCTCCGACGCCATCAGCGATCTGCGTACCGATGAAGATCTTCCGCTGCGTGTCGGGGTGATGGCCCCCGGGTCCGCCGAGCTGACGCCCGCCATCCTGCGCGCCTTCCGCAAGGTGCAGCCGAACACCCCATTCAGCGTCGAGAACATCACCTTCGCCGAGCACACGAGCGCGCTGATCGAGCGCAAGGTCGACGTCGCGTTCGTACGCCCGCCGCCTGACGACGAGCGTCTCCGCGTCGACGTGCTCACCACCGAACCCCGCGTGCTCATCGTGCCCTCGACCGGCCCGGTCGCCGACGCGGACGCCGTACGCCTGAGTGACGTGCTCGATCTGCTCTTCGTCTGCCTCCCGGAGTGTGCGCCTCGGGTGTTCACCGACTACCTGTACTTCTCCTCGGCCCGCAACGGCATGCCGCCGCGCTGCGGCGTCGACGAGGTGGCGACCATCCAGGACGTGCTCACGAGCGTGTCGGCCGGGCGGGGGACCGGCGCCGCGCTGCACTCCTTCTCGCGCCTCTACCGCTGGCCCGGCATCAGCTTCGTGCCCGTGATCGACGCGCCCTGGGCACAGAGCGCGCTGGCCAGCCGCCGAGACGACACGCGCCCTCAGGTGCAGGCCTTCCGCGCGCTGGCCGCGCGGCTCGCCCGTGAACTCGGCCCCAGGCTCGCGTCCGCCTCCGAGCTGATCAGGTCAGCCCCCGAACCGAAGGCGTAGCCGATCGATCTGGCACGCATCTGGCACGGAAATCGGCACGCTCCGCTCGGAGGGCTGGAACATGGATGCCGACTGACCTCCTCCCCGCTGTCCCAGTCCCTTGGTGCGCCGGGGACACAGGAGGCACGATGTCACCCGACGTGTTTCCCCGGTTTGGCCAGGTCAGAGCCCGGCAGAGCTAGCGCTCCCCTCATGCAGGGCGGGCGCCCTGAACAGAGAAGCGGCTCCAGTGGGGCCGCTTCTTCGGTGTCCGGATCGCAGCGAAGGCCGTCGGGGTCATCTTTCGTTCGCCGACGCACCCGAAAGTGTTCGCCGCCGAGCATCGCCGTGCCGGCCGCCGCCGTGGAACAGTGAGATCGCCCGGCTCAATGACCGGTACGACCTCATCGGCTTCGATCCCCGTGGGGTCAACTACAGCACCAAGACGACCTGCGAGGGTACGCCTCCTCCCGATGTGGGACCCGGGCCACTGACCAAGGCGTCGGCCAAGCGGATCTACGAGGCTGTGGCGGCGGACAACGCCGCCTGCGGGCGGTCCGATCCGGCCTTCCTCGGGCAGCTGACCACCGCGAACGTGGCCCGGGACTGGATCGGGTGCGGGCCGCACTCGGTGAGCGCAGGTTCAACGGAACTTCGCGCGTATGGCGGCGTGGCTCGCGCGCTACCACACGACGTACGGCCTGGGCGCCACCGCGCAGCAGGTGCGGGCCGCGGTCTTGAAGCTGCGCCACGACTATGACGCCAACCCTAATAAGACGTTCACCGACCTGAACAGAACCATCGACGGTGCCTCGATCGCCCAACTGGCCGGCACGACCTCACCCCAATGGCCGCAGGCCGGCCGGGCGCTCGCCGAGCTGCGGGACGCGACCAGCTCCCAAGCACCGCCCACCGTCAAAAAGATCTTCGGTGCCGAACCGGCCAAGCCCGTCCCCGGCGCACCCGAGACGCAGAACATGACGATGAACCGGGCGACAGTCTGCAATGAAGATCAGAGCCGGCACGGTTTCTCCGCCGCCTGGACCGCCTACCAGCAGCGCCTCAAGCGCAACCCGGTGACGGCCTTCTACTTCGGCGCCGGATGCGCCGGATGCGCCGGATGCGCCGGATGCGCCGGATGCGCCGGCTGGCCGCTGCCCGTACAACAGACCCGGGCGCACCGCACTGGGGGATCGCTGGTCCTGTCCGGGCACCGTTACGACACGATGTCCGCCTACAAGTGGACCCTGCAGACGCAGGCCGCCATCGGCGGCAAGATCTACACCGTCGACGACGACGTCCACGTATCGGCCACGCGCGTGCCCGAATGCGCCGCAGACGTGGTGGCCTACTTCACAACGGCACCGCCAACCCGTTCCCGTTCATGGAGCTGCAGGACGTCCAGGAACTGTCCAACTTCTTCGAACGCCGCGTCTCGGCCTACCAGATCGCCGTCGAAAGGACCGTCAGCCTCGACGAGGGGCATCGCCCCCGGCAGGCACGGGCCGGCCGCGCGGGGATCTGTGAGGGCGGCGGGGTCGCGTCGCCGCCAGGAGCAGCCCGCCGGTCAGGATGCCGCCGCTGCCGAGCGCGGTGAGCTGGGCGATCGGCGCGCCGGTGAACGGCAGATGGCCGCCGTGCCCGCTGTTCGAGGACGGCGCGGCGGCGGTCGGGGAGCTGCTGGAGGACGAGGGTGATGGCGTCGGGGAATCGCCTCCGTCGTCGCCCGGTGGCGACTTCGACGGCGTCGGAGAGGTCGGCGGCGTCGGGGTGGTCGTCGGGGGCGGTGGTGTCGTGCCGCCCTCGCCGATCTCTCCCATCGGCACCTGGGTGAGGGCGAGCATGGCCTGGGCGGTGGCCCGGCGCCACTGGTCGAGCTGGTTGTCGGGGATTCCGCCGCTCTCGGCCTCCTTGAGCGACTGGGGGGTGTAGGCGATCGCGCCGATGTGCTTGTCGGCGGCGCCGGCGTTCGTGGTGGTGAGCTGCTGATCGCCGACGAAGGCGGCGGCCTTGTCGGCGGCGTCGGTCCTGCCCGCGGCGGCGAGGGCCTGCCCGGCCAGGCCGGTGCTGTTGGTGTTGGAGTACTCCGTCACCACCGACCCCTGGAAGGAGCCGTCGGGTTTTTGCACCGACAGCAGCCAGGCGACGCCCTTGTCGACGGCGGCCTGCGTGCCGTCGGCTCCGGCGGTGTGGGCCGCGAGCAGGGCTTGGACGGCCATGGCGGTGGTGTCGACGTCTTGCACCTGGTCCTTGGCGGGTGCGCCGGCGCACGGCGCGCCGCCGGCCACCGGGTACAGCCGGAAGCCCCCGCCGTCGCACTGCTGTTTGACCAGGAAGTCCACCGCGGCCTGGGGCACGCCCCCGCTGCGGGCCAGTCCGATGACGGCCAGGGATTGGTCGAACAGGTTCCCGCCGGTGGCCGCCGAGCCGGGGTTCTGCGTCTTGATCCAGCCTTCCTCACCTCCGGCGTCCGCGCCCGCGAGAAGGTCGAGGGTACGCTGCCGCATGTCGTGGCCGCCGAACTTCGTCGGATCGGCGCCCGAGGCGATGGCGGCGACCAGCACCTTCGCGGTGGCGCCCGCGATCTTGTATTCCGGCATGCCCCAGTCGACGCCGGTGGCGTAGGAGTCCACGTGATCGGCGAGGTTCGCGGTCACCTTGTCCGCGGTCGCGGCTTCGGTGCCGGCCGAGCGCAGGGCCAGGAGCGTGTCGATGGTCAGCCCCCAGTCGACGGGGGTGAACGGGCCGGGCATGGCGTCGTCGCTGAGCTGGCCTTTCAGCCATGCGGCGGCCGAGGCCGCAGCCGTGGCGTCGGCCGAGGCCGTGGCGTCGGCGCTCGCCCGCGCGACGAGGTGTGGGGCGATGCCGGCGAACGCCAGGGTCAGGCCGGCGAGTGCCGGGAACAGCCGGGTACGGAGCGGCATCAGCCGGGGCCCTTCCGGGAGAGAGCGGCTCGTGGCCGCTCCGTTTCATGCTCGTTGGCGGTGAAGGTCACGGGAGCGTCGAACGCCGCGCGGCGGGAGGCGCGGCGCAGTACGGCCAGGACGGCGGGGCCGACGAGGAGGATGGCGACGACATTGGTGATGACGCGGCCGGTGTCCCAGCCGAACGTGGAGGTGACGAGCGTGAAGATCACGAAGCGGTGCAGGTTCGCACCGACCGGCGCGCCGGGGATGTAGGACAGGTGGGTCGCGATGCCGGTCGTATACGGCCAGAACCACATGTTCATCATGAAGCCGAAGAAGTACGCCGATACGGCTCCGTAGGCGGCGAGCATCGCGATCTCCGCCCGGCCACGGACGTTGCGGGGCAGCAGACCCGCGCCGAGCCCGACCCAGGCCGAGGAGATCATCTGGAAGGGCAGCCACGGCCCGACCCCCGCGGTGAGCAGCGCCGAGGCGAACAGCGACGTCGCCCCGAGCACGAACCCGAAGCCCGGGCCGAACACCCGCCCGGCGAGGACCAGCAGGAAGAACACGGTCTCGATGCCGGCCGTGCCGGCGCCGAGCGGCCGTAGCATCGCGTTGACCGCGGACAGCACCCCGAGCATCGCGACGGCCTTGGTATCGATTCCGCCGACCGACATCTCGGCCAGCACGATGGCGATCAGCACCGGCAGCGTGAGGATGAAGATCAAAGGGGCGTCGGCGGTGTGCGCCATGGCCTCGGGCTTCGGCGCGGCGAACAGCGGCCAGAAGAACATGGCCGCCCCGGCCGCCGAGGCGAGCAGCAGCACGACGGCGGTCCGCGGGGTGATCCGTACCGGGTTCACGTGGCCTCCTTCACCGGAGGGGAACCGGGGATATTGCGTTTTCGATTCGCTCACTCCGCTCGCTCATGCCAGTGCCCGTTCCACTTCGGCGACGGACAGCCAGGGCTGCGGGCTGAGGATCTTGGCGACCTGCGGTGCGAACGCCGGTGACGACACGATCACGTCGGCGGTCGGACCGTCCGCGATCACTTCGCCTTCGGCGAGGACGACGACGCGCGCGGCGACGCTCGCGACGAACTCCACGTCGTGGGTGGCGACCGCGATCGCGTGCCCTTCGGCGGCGAGCTCGGTGATGACCTGCCCGAATCGTCGTTTGGCGTGGTAGTCCAGGCCCCGGGTCGGCTCGTCGAGCAGGACGGCGGGCGGCGCGGCGACCAGTTGGATCGCCAGGACGAGCGCGAGGCGCTGGCCCTCGGACAGGTCACGCGGATGCCGGTCGCCGTCGATGCCCGCGGCGATCCGGTCCAGCAACCGCCGGCACGTCCCCGGCGCCGCTCCGGACTCGGTGTCGGCCTGGGCGCACTCGGCCTCGACGCTGCCCAGGTAGAGCAGGTCGCCGGGGGTCTGCGGCACGAGTCCGACGATGCGGCGGGCGGTCCGTGCGGGTGCGGTCTTGGGGTCCCGCCCGCCGACGGTGACCGTGCCGCCCTGGCGGGGCCCGGACCCCTGCAGGGCCCACAGCAGGGAGGATTTGCCGGATCCGTTGCGGCCCATGACGGCGGTGACCTCGCCCTGATGCAGCGTCAGGTCGATGCCGCGTACGGCGATCACCTCTCCGTACCGGACCGCGACCTTGCGCGCGCGGAGCGCCGGCGCTCCGATCGCATGAGCACGGTCCGGTGCCTTGTCCGCGAGACGTCGCCGGAGCGCGGGCGCCGCACGGCGGGCGTCGCGTACGGACAGCGGCAGGGGATCCCAGCCGGCGAGGCGGCCGAGCTCGACCACGGGCGGGGCGACCTCGGAGCCCGCCAGGACCTTCGCGGGCGGCCCGTCGCGGACGACGCCGCCGCCGGGAAGGTGAACGATGTGGTCGGCGTACTGCACGACGCGCTCCAGGCGGTGCTCGGCCATGAGCACCGTGACGCCCAGGTCGTGGACGAGACGGGTGATCGCCGCCAGGACGTCCTCGGCGGCCGCCGGGTCGAGCGCGGAGGTCGGCTCGTCCAGCACGAGCACGCGCGGGTGCGCGGTGAGGACCGAGCCGATCGCCACCCGCTGCTGCTGACCGCCCGACAGGGCGCGCAGCGGCCGGTCCCGCAGCTCGGCGATGCCGAGTAGGTCCAGGGTCTCCTCGACGCGCTTGCGCATCACCTCCGGCGGGACGGCGAGCTGTTCCATGCCGTAGGCGAGCTCGGCCTCGACGGTGTCGGTGACGAACCCGGCGAGCGGGTCCTGCCCGACCACGCCGACCAGGTGGGCGAACTCTCGCGGTGGACGGCTGCTGGTGGCGACTCCGGCGACGGTGACGCGGCCCCGCAGGTGCCCGCCGGAGAAGTGCGGGACCAGCCCGTTGACCGCCTGCAGCAGCGTCGACTTGCCCGCCCCCGTACGGCCCGTCACGACGCACAGCTCGCCCTCGCCCACGCTCAGCCGTACCCCGGACAGCACCGGCTCGCGCGCTCCGGGGTAGGTGATGGTGACGTCGTCGAACTCGATCACGCGGCGGCCTCCACGGGCTTGAGCGGTGGCGGTGGCGCCGCCCACGCGGGCAGCGCGGCCACGACGACCGCCGTGACCGGCAGCGGCGCGAGGACCGGCCACCGCAGCGGGGACAGCGAGGGGTTGAGGCTGGTCGCGCCGTACCGGGCGGTGAGGTACAGCAGCGCGCCGGTTCCGATGCCGGCCGCGGCGACGAGGACTTCGGCGGTACGCCAGCGGTCCGGCCGGTAGACGGTCGTGCGCACCCCGCGCCCGCCCAGCAGGAACCCGCCCGTCGCGACGGCGAGGCCGGTCAGCAGCATCGGCAGGCCCAGATAGGGCGGCGCGCCGGCGTCCAGCAGTCCGTAGACGCCGGAACAGACGCCCAGCAGACCGGTGATGACGAGCAGGCCGGTGACCAGCCGGATCCGGCGGGGCACGCCGCCCGTCCGGCCGTACCCGCGCGAATCCATCGCGGCGGCCAGCAGCAGCGACCGGTCCAGCGCGTCCTCCAGCACGGGGATCACGATCGCGCGCAGCGCCCGCATCCCGCGCTGCGCGCCGCCCCTCAGCAGCCGCGCCCGCCGGACGCGCACGACGCTCTCGGTCAGCTGCGGAGCCACCGACAGCGCGACGATCACCGCGACCCCGACCTCATGCAGCGCCGCCGGGAGCGCCTTGAGCATCCGTTTCGGGTTGGCCAGGGCGTTCGCCGCACCCAGGCAGACGAGCATCGTGGCCAGCCGCAGCCCGTCGTACAGCCCGCCCAGCAGCTGCTCGGCGGCGACCGGCCCGAACAGCCGGATGCCCGCCGCCCACGCGGGCAGCGGGATCTGTGGCAGGGCGAACAGCACGTGGTCGCCCTCACCGCCGCCGAAGACGACGCGGAACGCCACCCGCATCACGACGATGAACGCGCCCAGGACCAGGTACATCCGGAACGCCAGCGCCCAGGGCGCGTCCCCGCGCCGGTAGACGACCACCAGGGCCGCCGCCGCGATCATCATGATGAGCAGCAGCGGGTTCGTCGTACGGCTCGCCGCCGCCGCCAGGCCCAGCGCCCACAGCCACCACGCGCCCGGATGCAACTGCCGCGGCAGCCTCACGAGCGACCCCGTCGCAGCCGCGCCCCGTACGCCGCGCAGATCACCAGCGTCAGCAGCACCCCGACGCCGAGCAGCGTCCAGCCGAACGCCCCACCGCCGTCGTGCTCGGTCGCGGCGACCGGCTCCTTCGGGTCGTCACCGCCCGTCCACCCCGGCGCCTCGGCCGGCGTGTCCGTCGGGCCCGGCGTCCGGACGGGGATCGCCGGTGCGCTCGCGGACGAAGTCCCGGACGGCGCCGCCGACGTCGGCCCGCCACCCGACCCCCGCGTCGCGGAGCCGCCACCCGGCGCACTCGACCCGGCCGAACCGTTCGACCCTGACGAGCCCGTCGAGCCCGTCGAGCCCGTCGAGCCGGTCGAGCCGGTCGAGCCGGTCGAGCCGGTCGAGCCGGTCGAGCCGGTCGAGCCGCCGGACGCGTGACCGCCCGTTGAGGCCGGTCGAACGGGCGCGATCCGCGGCGGCGGGTTGGTGGAGGCGGTCCGGTTGTGGGAGAACGACCAGCCTTCGAAGCTGCCCGCCGGGGGCGTCCGGTTCTTCACCCCCCATTCGCTGTAGTGCCAGGAGCCGCCGTTCGGGGAGTACCAGTAGGACCAGTACGCGCTGGCGGGCGGGGTGTCGATGCACGGCTCGGTGTCCGGGCCGGGCCTGCCCTCGATCCGGCAGATGAAGCCCAGCCCCCAGCGGGAGGTGCCGGTGACCTGGATCCCGGCGTGCTGCAACGCGTCCAGCCCGGTGGCCTGCGCACCCGGCGCGCACCGGACGATCGTGGTGCCTCCGAGGTCCTGGAAGTCGATGACCACGGTGACGCCGTTAGCGTCCGGGCAGAACCCGGCCTGGCCTGGCCGGGCCACGGCGTTCGCGGGCACGACCGGAACGATCGTGCCCGCGACCAGCATCAGGGCCGCGAGTACCTTCATCCGCGCACGCGAGTAGGGCGCACCGGCGTCACCCGCGGCGGCGGGTTGGTGTCCGGGCCGGCGTTCGTGGAGAACGACCAGCCCTCGAAGCTGCCTTGGGCGGGCACGTACGTACTGGCGCCCTGGTTGCTGTAGGTCCAGGTGCCGCCGTTGCTCGCGTGCCAGTAGGACCAGTACGCGCTGGCGGGCGGGGTGTCGACGCAGGGCTCGGTGGCCGAGGTCGGCTTGCCGTTGATCCGGCAGACGAACGCCAGACCCCACCGCTGCGTTCCGGTGACCGTGAACCCGGCGTTCTGCAACGCCGCCAGCCCGCTGGCCTGGGCACCCGGCGCGCAGCGGATCTCCGTGGCGCCGCCCAGCGCCTGGTAGTCCACCACCACGGTGACGCCGGTGCCGCCCGGGCAGTAGCCCGCCGTCCCAGCCCGCGCCGGTGTGATCCCGGTCGCGGTCGCGGGGGAGGGGGTGAGCGCGCCGACCAGCGCTCCGGTCGAACAGACGACGGCCAACAGCTTTCGCATCCTTGCCCCTTCGGCAACGGCCTACCGGGGCGCCAGGGCACCAGGGCACGCGAAACCCCCGCGGCGCTGCGCGCCGACGGGGGCGGAACGGACCTGGTAGCCCGGACTCCACCCTGTAGACCTCGACAGATGTGAGTCGATCACTGATCCCCGGGCGGGCATTCCGGCTCACGATGGACAGGCCACCGTCTACGGTTGCGGGTCAGCGCCGGGTTTCGACCGGCTTCCCCCGCTCGGGAACCTATGTAGTTATCCGTCCGACCTGATGCGAAAGATCACGTCTGGTGGGACACGACTGGAATGTAACCCATCCGATCCCCTTCAGCGTTGACCGCAACCGGCCAGCAGGCGTCGGGCCCGGCGAATCCCCTGGTCGACGGCGCGACCCTAGCTGCATGCTTGATGTAACTGCGACTTCTTTGCAATAGTGGTCGCATGTCGACGTACACGCTGCCGGACCTGCCCTATGACTACGCGGCGCTGGAGCCCGCGATCACCGGGGAGATCCTGGAGTTGCACCACGCCAAGCACCACGCCGCGTACGTCAAGGGCGCCAACGACACTCTCGATCGGCTGGCCGAGGCGCGGGAGAAGGAGCAGTTCGGCGGGCTGGTCGGGCTGGAGAAGACCTTCGCGTTCAACCTGTCCGGGCATGTCCTGCACTCGATCTTCTGGCAGAACCTGTCCCCGGACGGCGGGGACCGCCCCGACGGGGAGCTGGCGGCGGCGATCGATGAGCACTTCGGGTCCTTCGACGCGTTCGCCAGGCAGTTGTCGACCGCGACGTCCACGGTGCAGGGGTCGGGGTGGGGCGTGCTGGCGTGGGAGCCGCTGAGCGGCCGTCTGGTGGTGGAGCAGGTCTATGACCACCATGGCAACGTGGGGATGAACACCACGCCGCTGCTGGTGTTCGACGCCTGGGAGCACGCCTACTACCTGCAGTACCGCAACGTCCGGCCCGACTACGTGCAGAAGCTGTGGTCGCTGGTGAATTGGACGGACGTCACCGCGCGCTTCGACGCCGCCCGGGCGAAATAGGCCGCGACGCCTCCCGAATCGGCTTCATGCTCCGAAACATGTCCCAGCCGGTTCGGGAGGCGTCGCCTCACCGTCTTTCAGTGGAGCCTCGTGTGCGCATCGACCTCACCCTCCACCAGGGCGCGTCCGCGCTGGACGCCACCGACGTCCTCGCCGGCCTGTACCGGGACGCCTTCTGCGCTCCGCCGTGGAACGAGGAGGAGTTCAATGCCGTGAGCTTCACTGGGCGGCTGCGCGCCGACGTCCAGCGGCCTGGCTTCGTCGCCGTGATCGCCGAGAGCGCCGGGCGGCCGGTCGGTTTCGGAACCGCCTGGTGGACCCGGGCGCCGTTTCCCACCGATCGGCGCTACGGCGAGGTGGCCGCCGCGCTCGGGTCCCAGCGGGTCACCGGCTGGCTGATCGGCGCGCGGAAGATCGACGAGCTCGCGGTGTCGCCGCACGCTCAGGGCCAGGGCATCGGACGGTGCCTGCTGGACAGGCTCACCGGGTTGGACGAGGGCCGGGGCACCTGGCTGCTGACCTCGACCAGATCCCCGGTGACGGTGCCGTTCTACCGCAAGTGCGGCTGGCACCAGATCACCCACCCGCGCGAGGGCGAGGAGGCGATCGTGGTGTTCCTGTCGCCGCATCATCCACAAGCGCCGTCCCACGGGGTCGCCGCCGAGGCCCGGAACGGCTGACGAGGGGAGAACGCGACCATGGTCGAAGCCGATCGGCTCCGCGACTACTAGCGCAAGAGCGGCGCATCGCCGGGCGACGACTGCCGGCGCTCCGTGCCTGGTGGGCCCGGTGCGTCGAAGCGGTCAGGACCCGATCACCCCGGTTCCGGCACGCCGCACGCATGGGTACGGCGCTGGCGCTGACCATGTTCCTGGCCGTCGGACTGCACCTGTCTCACCCGCACTGGCTGGTCGTGACCGTACTGTTCAGCCTGCGCGACTCGTCGCGATGATCTTCGCACAACTGCTGTTTCCGGCCGGGATCCAGCGGCGGATAGCCGAGCGGCTGGCCCGGTTGCTGCACACCCATGCCGTTCTCGCGCGTGCGGTCGCCGAACCGTCCAAGGGGCGCGAGTGCCGGATCCGCGGCGCGGACCGGAAGGCGGCGTCGGCCGCCGCCACGCTCGAAGCGACCGGCACCAGGCTCAGGCGGAAGGCTGCGTCACCCGACGAACAGATCTCGCGCATCGGTGAGACGGGCAGAGCCGCGCGGCGGCTACGAGAACGCCTGACATCGCCGGCGTCCTTCGCCGCCGTCCCGGTCGGTGCCATCGCTACCGCCGCGCGTGAAGTCGCCGACCATCTTGACCAGGGCGCCGACGAGGCTCTCGCCTTTCCCTACCCGGGTTCGGCAACGCCGCAGGCCGAAGTCGGCATCCGCGATCAACGCTCACCGGAGCCGCCCGGCCGGCGCCGGGCCGGACTCGTCGGCCACCTCGCCCCCGGTGCAACTTCGGCGGAGCCTGCGGGTGCTGCAGGCACTCGCGACTTCGTGTACGGGCTGATCGCTGACGCCGAGCGACTCAGGGAACTAGCCGCGCGACGGTGACCGGCCGGCCCGGCGGAGGGTGACCGCGCGACGCATGGGCGGCTTCGGTCGCGTCGATGGCAGCTCGTGAGGAACAGGGAACCGGGGAACTGGGTACCGCCCGGCGGCGGCCGGCGCTGGGCATCGGTGCTCGCCGGACGGCGCGCGGACCGGGCCCTGCCGGTCGATCCGGTGCTCGGCTGCTTCCGCGACGAGCCGGCCAACGAGATTTGGCGCTTTGATCCAATTTGTCCTGGCCGGCGACAACCTCGGAACGCCGTTTCGCTCGCGGGGAACCTCCGCGGCGTTCGCCAGGTGGAAATTCTGTTCGCGATCCCGACGTACGCCTTCCTCCTGGCTGTGCTCCTGCTCATCGCGGTGGGCACGGCGCACGCAGCCGCCCACGGGTTCGCCGCCGAGGCGCGAATCGATCACCGGAGCCATGCCGGAGAGTAAAGCTCTCTCGTCTGCGTTGACACCGGTACGAGAGGTGGGAAGCTCGAAATAGGGGCACTGGCCTGCGGATATTCCTATTTCCGGCAGGCGTTGGGTGATT